>DAOTUI010000195.1:0-14108 GCA_034437035.1 Chloroflexaceae bacterium | reverse complement strand
GGTACGTTTTGATCTTTTTCAAGAAATTTTGGCGCTATGCGCCAAAATTTCTTGAAAAAGAATGTCCTGTTCCGCCCTGCCGGAGGCGACATGCTCTTCTGGGACAATGACCGCGTAACTCGTGTCAATTAGGACAGCGGCAGGAATGGTTGTGTACGTATCGACCTGCACGACCTGCCGCCGTCCGGACGCCATAGACCACAATCCGGCTGTGAAGCAAATTGGCATAGACAGTGGATGTAGTTATAGTAACGGAAGGGTCTCTCTGATGCTACCCAGATAGCTGAACAAAGATATCCAGGATTATGGACAGATAGACATGGGAAAATCAAGACCGCAGGTAGTAGGTAGTATACAAAAATCAGGTAAACAAATGATGAAACAGACGCGCGGCGAGGATGGCAAAATGTTCAAGCAGATGAAGTGCGGCTCTTAACCCAACCCCGGCGGGCAGTCATCCAGCGCGCCGTGGGGCAGCACGGCGTGGCCGCCTTTGACGCCATTCACTACTTGCGATAAGCCGAACAACCAGGGTCATACCTGGACACGCACCCATGATTGCAACCGGACCACACAACGCATGCCCGGGATCATCAGCATTCATCGAAAAGCGCACTTTGATGGACATCTCCTGGAACCCGGTCGTGTAGGCATAGATATCATGCGCACTTGCGGGAAGGGTTATATCAGCATTCCCCTCGATGAAAGAAACCTCGTGACTGTCAGACCGAGCGGGATAATAGCTCCTGGCGGTGAATGGCTCATAGTCGCGCAAATACCAGCCAATCCACCCCATCAGCGCCAGGAAGCTCACTATCACCGCAAGTACAAACCTACCCAGCCACTCTTTACAATGTACTTTTTTCTGTTTGACGTCACCAGGCATATAATATTATGATCTCAGGGTTGTAGCGGACCCAGTAGCGTCAGCACCTTCTGTATCACCTCCTGGACAATCGCATCAGGCAATCGCACCATGTACTCTGCCCGGCGAATGCGCCAATCCAACGACTTCAGTTGATCCGATAAAATCACACCATTAACAGGTAATCCCACGGGAATACAAACCTCGAATGGATAGCCTTTCATCTGATTGGTGATAGGGCAACAGAGCGCAAGGCCGACACGACCATTATAGGTGGCTGGCGAAAGTACCAGTGCGGGTCGTCGTCCCGCCTGTTCATGTCCGGCTTGAGGATTAAACATGAGCCAGATTACATCACCACGGTCAGGAATATACGACATCAACTACCACATTTCATTCCCAACTGGTTTATTCGAATCAACCTCGGCATGCAGATTATCAGGTGTGATATCAGCAAGGAGTGCTTCCAGGGTCATCGCCGGCTGCATTACCGGCACCAAGAGCAACTTACCATCACTCAGCGTAAGTTCCACTTCCTGCTCGATATCCAGACCGATTTCATCAGCAAATGCTTTCGGGATGCGGACGGCTAAACTATTACCCCATTTCTGCACACGCGTACGCATCGAGTGTCCTTTCTCTATACCTGGTCCTGCATAAATTGTATATACAATGATTATACACCATAGAATCCTTTTCTGCAACTACCGATAGTCATCACAGCGGTTGACGGTTATCCAGGCCATGGTACCCTCGGTTGGCAGAGGATAGGAGAGGTTCTCCAACTGCCACGCGTCATACTGCGCCGCAATCTCCAGAGCATAAGACCTGATGTCAGGATAAATGTCCGGGTATTCCTCACGTTCAGGGTTGCGCATTGTCGCAGCCACGCGCCATCCTTGCCGGGCAAAGCGAATGGCGGTAGCTTTCCCAATCCCCGATGACGATCCGGTTATCAATACGGTTTTCACATTCCCTCCATATTATCCGATAGCGCATGGCCTGTGCCGCATTCCCGCGCCAGAAGAGCCGCCCTGTCCAGAGCGCATGCCACATAGCGGGGATCGCGCGAATACACTAAATCAGGACTTACGCGGTGGACGTTCAAACCGGACGTTTGACCAGATGGAAGCCGGCCTCGCCTGCGGCAGCATGGTACTTTTTGGATCTTTTTGGAAAAAAAGTGGCTCGGAGAGCCACTTTTTTTCCAAATAAGGATGGTCGGTTCCTTCCTGCCGGAGGCGAAATTTCCTTTCGGGTTCGTGACCGCGTAAGTCCTGTAAATATTAAAGCTGACAAGATCATCAGGCAGGACTACACATGTGCTCTGCGTGGCGGACTGTTCTCCTGGATGGCGGGTGTGCGGTTGGGGAGGATTATAGCATGGTTGGGATGGATGTAGCCCAAGTTTCCGTGCATCCATTGCAACCCCCAATCCAAAAACCACGCAGCCCACGCAGCCGCAACCCTCCGGGCAGGCAACCCGCCCCGCCCATCGCCGCGTGAACTTCGTGGTCTTCCTGGTCTTCGTGGTAAAGAGAAGTAATACCAATTTACCATCAACCCGGCAATCAACTGGAACGGGCGTAACGGGCGCAGCGGCGGCACATTTCCGTTTATCACTCTGCGCCCTCTGTGTACTCTGTGGCTATGACAACAAATCGGTATAAACCCTTCTCTGGCCGGTTTCTCGTGTGTATTCGTGCTACGGCGTAGCTTACTTCCCAGCCAACCGGTCAACTCAATTATACACAAGCTCCGGTTGCCCACGCCACCACTGCTCGGCCCAGTGGCGCAGTTCCGCCGGAGCCGCCACATCCAGCTTGCGGCACATACGCGTGCGGTAGTGATGCACCGTCTCCGGTGTGACCCCCAGCCGCCGCGCAATCTCGCGGGTGGAACTCTCCTGTAGATCCAGCACCAGCAGCGCCTGCTCCTGCGGGCTTAGGGGCGAGCCGGCAAAGGGCGCAGCCAGCCGCGCCGGTACGTAGCGCTCCCCGGCTACCACGGTGTGCAAGACCTTTGCCAGCGCCTGCGGTGCCAGTTCATCGGTGATGACCAGCACACCCACCGCTGCCGTCGCATCGATCCGGGCGCTGATCGCCAGCCCCTCGGCCAGCGTTGAGGCGATAATCACCATGGGCAGCGTATACTCCGCCGCAATCGGCGCAGCCTCGGCATAGTCACCGGCGGCCACCACCAGCAGGTTAATCCGCATATGCATCAGCGTGCGGCGCAAGTTCAGGGCGCTATTGGCATCAAGCAGCACCTGCGCACCGGCAACGGTCAGCAACCCGCGCAGGCCCACGCAGATGACCCGCGCGGAGGCCAGCAACCCCACCCGCAACGCCGCGTGGTTCTGCCGGGCGGTCTGCTCCACGACAGCGGCCTGTTTTTGCGCAAAGTTCAGCACCGCGCTAACGACCGGGGCCGGCGTCATTCCCAGGGTTGTATGCAGTTCCTCTGCCAGGCGATCCGGCTGAACCGGCTTGAGCAGCACCGGCGCACAGCCCAGCTCCTGCAGAAAAGGCACCGCCTCGGCCATGCCGGTAAAGGGCAGGATCGGTAGCGTGCGACTGAGTGCCCGGATTTGCAGGCATGTCCAGTAGCCGTCCAGCCCGGGCATGGTAATATCCAGCACAATCATATCAATCTCGTCCAGCCGCCGCCGCAGCAGGTCCAGCCCATCCAGGCCATGTTCCGCCGCCAGGACGGTCCAGTCCGGCACCGCCAGGCGCATACTGAGCACCACCGTCGGATCGTCGTCAATAACAAGCACAGTTGGCATACCGTTGTTCCCTCTCCATATTCACGACCTTATGTCCGCGCTCCACTGCCTGCGGCAGACGCACCCAGAAAATGCTACCGTCACCGACCTCGCTCTCCACACCGTAGGTACCATGTAACATGGTAACAAGTTCACGCACAATCGCCAGTCCCAGCCCGGAGCCACCACTCAGGCTGACGCGGGGCTCAAAGATCTGCGCCTGCTGCGCCGCCGGCACCCCCGCGCCGGTATCACGCACCGCCAGCACCAGCATGCCGTCAAACAGCGAGGCATACACCCGCAGTTCAACCTCATCACCCATGCCCGTGACCGCAATTGCATTTGCCAGCAGATTGTCTAGAATCCGCCGCACTGCTGTCGCATCCGCATACACCAGTAGATCGTCGGTCTCGAAGGCCAGGCGGAGAACCACCCCCCGCGCGTTTGCCCGCTCCAGCGCCGCCTGGACCGCCGCTCCACAGATGGGGGCCAGATCCACGCGGGTGATGCAGGGGACCGCTGACCGCACCTGTAGATAGCAGCGCGACTGGTCAATCAGGCTGTCGAGATGCACCAGTTGAGCACGTAACGTCTGGCGCAGCGGCTCCTCCGACAGACAGTGCGCCACATTCCAGAGCCCCTGGATCGGTGAGGTGACATCATGGATCATCCGGGAGAGGTAGGCCCGCGTCTGCGTGGCCGACTCTGTCGCCTGATCCTGAACATCGTGCAAGAGATGGAAGAGACGCTGGTGCTCGTAGGCGATCAATGCCTCGCGCGCGATACTCACCGCCAGCAGCGCCAGGATCAACTCGCGTGGCACCGCCAGCGTCGCAAAAGCCACGCTCATCGCCACAAACAGCAGGATGCGCGGCACAAAGGCCCAGACCAGCCAGGCCATCCGCGATGCCACCGGCAGAGACGCCTCCGGCAGGTGCGGTGGTCGCCAACTGCCCAGGCAGGCCGCCAGCGCAAAGAGCAGATTGTGGAGCGCATACGCCAGCGTCACGCCCACCAGCCAGCGTGTATCGGCGAGCAGTCCCGGCAGGAGGAGGCGGATGCCATCAGCGCCGGCAATACAGAGCAGACTGCAAAAGAGCAGCAGAATCAACGGGCTCCCGCGCCGGCGTGGATTGGTGTTGAGCGCGCCTACCGCAAAGAGCAGGCCAACAATGCCGGCAATGTACAGCATGGCGAGAAATCGACTATCGTCCCAATACGTGCTGTGAAACAGACCCGCCAGCACCCCCGCCAGCAGCACCAGCACCGCGCCTCCGATCACCGCGCTATCCAGCCCCAGGCGCAGCGTTGTGCCCAGCCACTGCCGGTAGTGCGGAAAATAGAGCGCACTCCCGACCAGCGCAACCGGATAGATCCAGAGATAGAGCATACTCACCGGGAACATGAGCAGCGTCTGGCCCTGCAACGCTACCAGTTCTTGCAGAATGTTCGCCGGCAGCGGATGCAGGATATGCGCTGCCTCCGCAAGATCAACGCCGGGGGGAATCAGCCCCGTCACCGCCGGAATGACCAGCGGGAGTTCCTGCATGGGTACTGTTTGACGCAGCAGTGCCGTTACCACACCGAACAACAGCGCAACGCCGTGAAACAGCCGGTGGCGACCGGCACAACGTGGCTGCCGCGCCGCATCCAGCAGTACAAGAATCGCACAGAACAACGCCACGGGACGCAGCAGATAGGCTGCCGACAGCGCGGGCAGGAAGGCATCCGGATCGGGATACCGCAGCATTAACAGCGCCTGCACGCTGAGATCGCCACAGAGGGACCAGGCCGGCACAACCGGCCATAACGGACGTGAACGCGGAGCAGTGCCTTGTATGGTGGTATGAGAAGCATTCATTCGGGTATCTCCTTGGCTATCGACGCGCAACCGGGCAATAAAACGGCAACAGCATATCCAGCCGATATCCCCACGAGATATCGGAACACGACGATGACCGTTACACGTTGATCGGCTTCACAGCTACATAACTGCAAACGCGGACCAGCGCCGGGCGTGTGAATTTAGCTAACAGTGCAGAAGCGTGTGTGGCAACCAGGGAGCAATTCGGCAGTCACAGGATTGACGCTGCCTGTGACACGATGGGGAAATTCAGCCGGGTATGGGAGGCAACCTGTGGCAGACGGGGCCAATATGCGACAGGGCAGACAGACGGGGTACTGCCCAGCGAGAGATAATCTGACCGGAGCCGGCACACCGCCGGCCGGCGGCGGATCAGCCCGTGCATAAATACGCGAGATAGCAACCAGTAAAGTTTATGGGAATGAAAGAGCAACTCTATACGCATAGTATGGTTCTCCTATACCGCTGTGAGCATGATGGATTACCATGACGATCAGCCTTAACGTTTTCCTTACGTCTCGTGTATAACATTTCACAGCTTCGATTACTATAGGCTCATGGTACTGGCAGGTCATAGCTCCGGTCCAGCAGCGTACTATGACCTTCGGGCATGCGGGCGGCAGATCCCGGTGGTCTAACCGTTGCAGCGGTTTGACAAGCGCAACGCTCCATGCTATCGTCATCCGCATAACAATCAGCAGAAAAACGGTCAGGACGCGAGAAACAGACACGGACGATTCTCGGTTCTCGGTTCTCGGTTCTCGGTTCTCGGTTCTCAGTTCTCGGTTCTCAGTTCTCAGTTCTCAGTTCTAATGAGGAACGTATGCCTGACGATCTACGAATTGCCCTGATTGGCGCGGGCGCAATGGGCGAAGCGATTACCGCCGGGTTGATCCGCCGCGAGGTTGTGCCGGCCGGCCGGATCCTGGCAAGTGAACCGCGTGCCGAGCGCCGCCAGACATTACAAGTAGATTACCGGATTAATCTGACGGATCAGAATGTAGAAGCCGCGCGCTGGGGACAGGTGGTAATTCTGGCGATCAAGCCCCAGATGCTGCCCGCCGTGTTGCCCCAACTGCGCGGTACCCTGCGGCCTGATGCGCTCTGCATCTCGATTATTGCCGGTGCGCCGCTGGCAACCTTTGTCGAGGGGCTGGATCATCCGGCGGTGGTGCGGGCGATCCCCAACACCCCCGCCCAGATCGGCGCGGGCATGACCGTCTGGACCGCCGCCGCTGCGGTTGACGCGCAGCAGCACACCTGGGCGCAAATGGTTCTGAGCGCGCTGGGGCAGGAACTATTTGTGGATGATGAACACTACCTGGACATGGCAACGGCGTTGAGCGGCAGCGGCCCGGCCTACTTCTTCCTGGTACTGGAGGCCATGATCGATGCCGGGGTACATATCGGCTTCCCCCGGCATATCGCCGAAACCCTGGTGACGCAAACGATGCTTGGCGCGGTGCAGTATGCGCAGCAGAGCGGCATGCACCCGGCCCAACTCCGCAACGCCGTCACCTCGCCGAGTGGCACCACCGCCGCCGCCCTGAGTGCCATGGAGCGGGGCGGCCTGCGCACCACGTTGAGCGATGGCGTCTGGGCCGCCTACCGACGCTCGGCGGAACTTGGCCGGCAAAACCAGGAAGAACAGTAGAGGAAGGAGGGTATCGTGACGCAGATGCGCTATGCCCGTCCCCGGCTGATCACCGCCGATGACCGGCGCTACCGGGCTTTTGTTGCTCAGTTTGTTTTGCAACGCCAAAACCAGCGCGCCATGCGCCCCCCCCGCCGGCGGGACATCTTTGGCGGTCAGGCCGAGGCGGCGCTACGCGGATGGCTGGCGGATCAGCTTCCGCTCACGGAGCGGCGTATTCTGGAGTATGAAGAGCGCCGGGGCAAGCGTGCCGGCACCAAATACCGCGAACTGGATGCCCTGGTTCTCGGTGATCGTAACGCCTGGGTGTTTGAGATCAAGGCCAGCCGAACCGCGGGCAGCCTGCGCCGCGCAGCGGGCCAACTCCAGGAGACACGCGCCATCTTGCGCCTGCTCTACCCAAGTGTATTCACTACGATACTGTTGGTAGACACCGGCATTCCCACTGCCGCCGAGGTTGCCGCGTTGATGGCCGGCCCCGAAGCGCCCCGCACCCCACCACTCACCCTGGACGAAGTGCCGGCAGCCCAGCCGGAGATCCATCCGGTCAGCAGCATTGCCGCGTGCCGACAGGATGACCAGCGGGTTGATCTGCTGCGCTTCAGCGTCGATGATATTATTGCTCTGGCCGGTGCGGAGAATCTGGCGCTCGACTGGGAAGCGGATGAGATGATCGCGGATACGCCCCCGTCACCCCCGGACAGCGGACCGGTCTACTCAACCGAGGAATCCACGGATGATGCGGACGAGAGCCCGCTGGCAGCCGCCCTGCGCCGCGCAGGACTGAAGGACAGCGATGTCTAACCGCGCCGAACAGACAACCACGCTCATGCGCGGCTATCCGCCCCCACCCTGGACGCTGTGGGGCAGCGCGCTGGCCGCTTCTTTTCCGGTACAGAGCAGCGCCGTTGAAGGGCTGGTTCCGCCACCCTTGAAGCTGCTCAAACTCCCCGGTGGACGTGCAATCGGGCAACTGGCAATTGCCCGCTACGGTCCCGGTTCTACCATCGAGTACAGCGAACTGATCGCCACCGTCCTGGTACGCTATGGCGTGCGCATCGCTTCCTACGTGACCCACATCGCCGTAGACAACTCCCGGTCGCAACGCGGCGGTCACGAGATCTGGCATCTGCCCAAGCAGTTCTGGCGCTTCGAGTGGAACCTGGAGCCGCCCGAAGCCGACGTTCGCGTCTGGGATGGCGCACGGCTGGTTTGCGCCATCAACCGGGCACCGCTGAATGCACGTTTCTGGCCGATCCGTACCCGCCTGCCCGTTCTGGTGCTGACCGGCGAAGGAGTTGCGCTGCTGTCGAGCGAGATCGATGCACGCTTTGCGCGGGTCGCCTGGCAACTCCAACCTGGCCCCGATGGTCCCCTGGCCGGATTCAAGCCGGCGGGTCGCCTGCTGACAACGGCGATGAAGGGTCGCTTGCACATCCCGGCGCTCCAATCGCTGTAGGCACAGGAGGATTGCCATGAGCCGACGCATGCATGTTCTCATTATCGGTGGTGGGATTGGCGGGCCGGCAGCCGCCATTGCCCTGCAACAGATGGGCATCGCTGTCACCGTCTTTGAGCGCACACCGGAATTACGCGAGGTTGGCGCAGGTCTGTCCCTCTGGCCGAACGCGGTGAAGGCGCTCGATAAACTCGGCCTGGGGGGGCCGCTCCGCGCTATGGGGGTGCCCAACGGCAGTGCCGGCATACGTGCCTGGGATGGCACACCGCTGGTGCAACTCACCGCGTCTGCACTGGAACAGACCTTTGGCGCACCAACGATTGTTGTCCATCGCGCTGACCTGCAGACGCTCCTGCGCGAGGCGCTGGCTCCGGATACGCTGCGCCTGGGATGGGAGTATACCGGCTTTGTGCAGGATGCTGAAGGAGTCACGGCCCAGTTTGCGGATGGACAAGAGGTGCGGGGAGATCTGCTGATCGGCGCGGACGGGATTAGATCGGCCACGCGGATGCAGCTCTTTGGAGAGCAACCGTTGCGCTATGCGGGCTACACGGCGTGGCGCGGCGTCACCCATTTTGCCCATGACCGACTGCTCCTCGGCGAGACCTGGGGGCGGGGTAGACGCTTTGGCATTGCGCCGCTCAATCAGGAGCGCGTCTACTGGTTTGCCACCCGGAATGCGCCCGCCGGCAGCGACGCGGCACCCGACGGGCATAAGGCGGAACTGCTGCGGTGCTTCCGCGGCCGGCATGATCCGATCCCCGCCGTCATCGCGGCGACCGACACGACGGCGATTTTGCACAACGACATTTATGACCTGCAACCGCTCAAACGCTGGGGCCATGGACGGGTAACGCTGCTGGGTGACGCGGCACACGCAATGACGCCCAATCTGGGCCAGGGAGCCTGCCAGGCGCTGGAAGACGCCGTAGCGCTGGCCGCCGGTCTGCGCACCGCCGGCCACGGCAGTACCGGGTTGCGCGCCTATGAAGCGCGACGGATCAGCCGGGCCAGGGCTATCGTCCGGCAGTCCTGGCGGGTTGGCCGGATTGCCCAATTGGAGCAACCTCTCGCGGTCGGGCTGCGCAATCTGGTCTTCAAGCATATGCCCTCCGGCATGTCAATGCGGCAGTTTACATGGCTATTCGGACACGATGTATGATCCGGTCACACCTACTCCAGCGCCAACCCGCCCTCGCTCTGCTCAAGGCTCCCCTGCTGCTGCTGGTAACATTTGTTGGTGCATTCTGGCTCTACGCGCACACGGCAGCACCCAGCGTGCTCTCCGGGGATAGCGGCGAATTCCAGTTTGCCGCGCCACTGCTGGGCGTTCCGCATCCCACGGGCTACCCACTCTACATTCTGCTGGGGAAGCTGGCAACCCTGCTGCCGGTGGGTGATATCGCGCACCGCGTGACACTGGTCGCTTCCCTGGCGGGGGCCGGGACGGTGGCGCTGCTGGCGCTACTGCTGCTGCGCGTCACCGGGAGCATGTCGGCAGCACTGATTGCAGCGGCGGCGCTGACGGTTGCACCGGGGCTCTGGCACCTCGCAACTATTGCGGAGGTCTACACGCTCAACACACTGCTGCTGACCCTGCTGGCACTGTTGCTCTGGCATGCACATGATCAAAAAAAGAGCATGAGTGGCATGGGTAGCGTGGGGGTTAATGCTCCGCGAAATCAAGAGAGTCCGGAAATTCATTCCCCGGCTTCCCCAGTCGCCAATCCCCAGTCGCCAATCCCTAATCCCCAATCCCCAACTCCTAACCCACGCTACCTCTACGCGGCGGCATTAGTGACGGGCATGGGTGTCACTCATCACGCCTCCTTTGCCTTTACCGGCGCGCCGCTGCTGCTGGTTTTCGGCCTGCTCCCGCTGCTACTGAGGACCGGCACGGGATCGCCGGCGGAGCAGGTGCGCATAACGGTCACGCGTCTGCGCAGCCAGGCATGGTTTCTCGTTCGGCTTGGGCTGGCGGGACTGCTCGGGCTGACGCCATGGCTGTTTGTGCTGGTACAGTATGCCCACTGGGGACCGTTTGCGGGCACCGATCATGGGCTGCCACAGGCTTACTTCTGGGGCGCGCCAACCGGCTGGGACGAAGCGCTGGCCCACCTGACCGGCGGTACACTGCGCGGCGGCGTCTTCGATCCGCCGGGACCGCGCACGCTGCTCCAGACCGCGCTCACGCTGTGGGAACGATTACAGTTTGAGTTTGGACCGCTGGGCGTCACGCTGGGGGTGCTGGGAGGCTACAGCCTGTTCCGGCGGCCACTCCGGCTCTGGCTGGGCAGCACCTGGGTTGCCGGCGTCACCGCACTCTACTTTGCCAGCCTGGGTCCGGCCGTTCAGGACGCGCCCGTGTTTACGCTGCCGCTGCTGCTACCCTGGGCCTTCTGGATCGGTATCGGCGCGACGGTGCTGGCCGAGCGGGTGAAACTACTGCTGACCGGGAACCGCACCTCCTCCATCCTTTATCCCGCATCCCGTATCCTTTTAGCAGGCTGCCTGCTGCTAACGCTGGGATGGGGACGGACCCGGCTGCCCTACGGTAACAAGGCTGACCAGTGGCTCTTTCGTACCTTTGGTGAGGGTGTGCTGGAGGGGGTTGCGCCGGATGCCGTGGTGCTGACCCGCTGGGAACAGGGGACGATCCTGCACTACCTGCGCCTGGTCGAAGGCCGGCGTCCTGATGTCTGGGTGGATATTGTCGAACTGGAAGATATCTCCTGGCAGGAGCGCATTCAACAGCGCTACCCGGACCGGCAGGTCTACATCATCGGGAGCGCCGACGATGCCGCCGCGCTGGGAGCGGAGTATGTCTGGGGCACGGACTATGCCGCGCTATTCCGGCTTGAGCCAGAGAATGATGAACGTTAAACTGCCCCAGGTTGATCCAAATTTGCATGTTGCAAAACAGCTATCATGTCGGGTATGCTTGCAGCAAACATGCGCTGCAGCCGGCAGCACGGCGGATCAACATTGATGTTGTCACCACACCCGGAAGAGGCAAGCGATGACACAGACTGCTCCACACACCCCAGACTTGCAGGCGGAAATTGCCCGATTGCACCGGCGGTGGCCCAGACGCTGGTTGATCTATCACACAATCTTAGCAGCATTCGGCTGAAGCCGGGACTCCAACGCCGGGGGCCGTGCTGCGATAGCTCTGCTACCACTCCGGCAGGCGGAAGAAACCAGTTTCCCAAGAAGTGACCGCGTAACGCGTATCAGAAAGGCACTAATATGACCAGCATGAATATGGACCCAAACAACTTGACGATTGAGAACAACCCGGCGACCCGGCGCTTTGAGGCACGGGTTGACCAGCATCTGGCGCAGCTCGCATACGAGCAGTCGGGACAGCGCATCATCTACACCCATACCGAGGTGCCGGAGGAACTGCGCGGCCAGGGCATCGCCGCGAAGCCGGCCCGGACTGCGCTGGAGCATGCCCGCACGCAGAAACTGACCGTCGTTGCACGCTGCCCCTTTGTCAAGAGCTATATCGAGAAGCATCCCGAATATCAGGATCTGCTCGCATAATCCATGTCACGCCGAACGCTCGATATTATCGCACTGCTAATCTTGCTGCTCTACGCGGGCATCGCCGGGAGCGCGCAGTTTGGCGGCCGGTTTGCCATCACCCCGCTCGATCCGACCTGGACGGCGATCCAGTTGCGCGGTACGTTGCGGGTTGCCACGGATGTGGGTTTTCGCCCCTTCGCCGATGAGCAGAACGGGGAACTGGTCGGCTACGATGTGGAATTGGCGCGGGCGGTGGCGGCCAAGCTGGGGCTGGAGGTCGCGTTTGTACCGACCGGCTTCGATGCACTCTACGACTCACTGACCAGCGGCAAGGCCGATATGATCGCCGCCGCGCTACCCTACGCACCGGAACTGAGCTACCGGGCACGCTTTTCTACCTTCTATTTTGATGCCGGGCTGGTGCTGATAGTGCGCGAAGACGCAGCTATCGCAGGGACGGATGATCTGGCCGGGCAGCGGGTGGGTGTGGCGCTGGGCAGCGCGGGCGATGCCTATGCCCGCCGCCTGGAGATCGCCGAGAATGGCCTGCTCCGCGACTCCTCGTACGAAGAAGTAGCGCAGGCGCTGGACGACCTGCGGGAGGGCCGGCTGGATGCCGTGATTACCGACAATATCGCCGCTCTGATCGCCGTGCAGAGTCGGCCCGGTTTGCGGATTGCCACCGCGCTTACGTCGTTACCCTACGTGCTGGCCGTCCCACCGGAGGCATTCCAACTGCAGGCCGAGGTCAACCGCGCCCTGGAGGAACTGCGCGAAGAGGACTTTTTTACCCGGTTGAACGAGCGCTGGTTTCGTGAGTGATCCGCCGCTCACCAGAACCAACGCCGGGCCTCAACCCACTGCGGCTCCGGCAGTTCCGGCATACGGTCTACCAGGAGTGCCGCCGGGGTCTGCCGGACCAGAGTATCGGCGGCTTTCTTGCCGAGCAACTCGGTAGCCCGCTGATGTGCCGACGAGAGCTGTAGCAATCGCTGGACGTGGGGGCCGTGCGCGTCGGAGGCCAGCACATGCGCCATCCCGTGCGTGAGCAGCGTCTCGCACAACTGCTGCATCTTATCACCCTGGCTGCCCAGCAGCGCATCGGCGGTTAGTTGCATCAGCGCACCCCGCTCGATCAGCGGGATCAGGACATTGGGATCTTTCTGAACGGCTTTGATCCGTTCAGGGTGCGCCACCAGCACCCGGTAGCCCGCCAGTTGCACCGCAAAAATACCCTGCTCAAGCGCCGCCGGGAGGATATTCCCCGGGAACTCGATCAGCACGGTCTGGCTGGTGCCATACGTGAGCAACTCCCCGGCCTTAAGGCGCTCCGGCAGATCGCCCTCAAAGAAGATCTCGGTCCCGGCAATCAGTTTGAGCGGCAGCCGTTCCTGCGCCAGGGCCGACCGCAACTCGTTCAGGCGCGTATGCAGTCGGTCAACACTGTAGCGCCGACTTACGCTCGAGCTGCTGCGACCATGGGGCGTGGCAGCGACGATTGTAATACCATCCTCAACCGCCATGCGTGCCATTCCCAGCGACGCCTCCAGCGTCTCCGGGCCATCGTCAATATCGTGCAGAATATGGCAGTGAAGATCAATCATAATGTTGGGATGACAAGGTTAATCCGTTCAGTACTAACCTCGCCCCCTGACCCCTGACCGTTAACTATAATATCCATACCCGACTTCTTGCTTCGCGTTGTTGAGTACTACGCCAACGATATTGGCTTTGACCTTTTCCAGCAGGCGGCGGGCTTCGCGCGCTCGGTCGCGGCGAGTCTTCCCGGCCTGGAGCACCAGCAGCACTCCGTCGAGACGGGTCGCCAGCACCGCAGCATCGGTGACGGCGATCACCGGAGGTGTATCAAACAACACCATATCGGCATCGGCGCGCAGGCGGGCAATGAGCGCCTCCATGCGACGGGAGCCCAACAGATCGGCGGGACGCGGCGGCAGTGGGCCGCTG
>DAOTUI010000194.1:0-4942 GCA_034437035.1 Chloroflexaceae bacterium | reverse complement strand
GATATGTGCCAGCCAGACCGTGCTGAGCCAACCCAGGCTCAACCCCTGGTGATTCCCATGGGCCGGGAAGTGCTGATCCAGGATCTGTGGCAGCGCCAGGCGCTCCATATGGGCCAACAGCAGCGGCACGTCATCCACCCGTTCGGTGTGTATGGTCAGTTGCTCGTTCATAGGACGAGCCTACCCGATTTTGCGAACACTGTCCAGATTTAAGCGAACGGTAAGGTGTATGAACGATCATCATCTTCACTGACCCGATCAGCACGTTCCTGGTAAGCTGTAAAATTATCGCGCAACAGAGTAAACTGGGCCAGAATAGTATCACGTAGAATACTCAGTTCCTGCCGGATTTGCTGAATAAGACCTGCATGATCCGCAGGTGCGGTCAGTTGTTGGCTCTGAAACTGGGTTATATCACTCAGTTCGGCCAGGAAGTATTCAACAGTTGCCCACTTACTTGCCTCTAGCAGGCATTGAGCAATCAAGAGGGCATTGCGCAACCCTGGAACACCTGTCAGGCGTTGTTCGACCTGATCCGCTGTTGTTGCCCCGGCTAATGTTGACAGAAGATGGAGTAAACTAAAAGATGCACGCGGTTCCAGCCCGACCCCAATATCAATGATATGCCAGGTTTCACCATTGGTTAGCGCACCCAGGTACATACCGCGCATACGCAGGTAAGGTTCAAGCTGTTGCGGAGGTGTTTCTGCATTCGCCTGGACTGTCTGTAGCAAATCACCAAACCCGGAGCGTTTTGTTTCCACCACGATAACCGGTCGGCGTTCAGTTGTACCACTATAAAGCACAATGTCGGAGCGATCAGGTGCCTCGATCTCAATATCGCTTGCAGAGTAGCCAAATCCTTGTTGTAGCAGATGATCTTTAATGAGCGAGGAGCGAATAGTTAGCTCATCACCGCCATGGCGTTGGGGAGAACCAGCAAAATAGGTTCCGGCGGGCTCACCTGCGGCGCTGTGCCAGGATTGGAAGGCAGCAACCAGTTGCAGCGCAAAATCGCCAAGTCGCAGATTGGACATGTAACACTCCCGGACATAACACAGTTAGGACTTTTGCTTGAGTTATTCTGAACGATCATACCACAGCTTACGTTTTTAGAATGCGGCAAAACATCCTGATCTGCTTACCGCATCAAGACATACAAAAAATAAACCTCCGGCACCTATCGGACACCGAGGTTTATCCTTTCTCGCGCAATCTGCATTTTACATACTTCCGTAGCAGCCCCACAACCCCTCCCAACTACTCATCCGCACCCACCCGGCTATCCTTGCAGCGAGGCAAAACCATATCGCCCATCAGCGTCACCTGGAGCAGCACCCGGTTCGTCGGGTTCAGCGTCGTTTCTCAGAGATGGTCGGGTTTCATTTCGCCGAAACCCTTGGAAGGATACCACTGGTTCATTCCTTAATACAAGTAAACCAGTGGTATCCTTTTGTTCTTTGTTCTTTGTTCTCGACCTTACGCGCCGGCAGTTGATGTCACCATGGGCCGGGTCAACTTCTGCTCGCGCCGGATGCGCTCTTCCACCAGTTGGGCCGACAGCAGCACCAGCGGCAGGCCCGTGCCGGGGTGGGTGCTGGCGCCGACAAAGTAGAGATTGCCGTAGCGCGCATGGCGATTCTGCGGGCGCAGGTAGCCCACCTGCAGGAAGTTGTGGCTCAGGCCAAACGCCGAGCCGCGCGCCAGGTTCAGCATTTTGTGGTAGTCGCGTGGCTCGATCGTCTCTTCAAAGACCACCCGGCTCGACAGGTCGCCCAGGCCGATTTTGGCAACCCGCTCGAAGACCGCCTTGCGGGCGCGCTCCTTCAGCGCCTCCCAGTCCTGGCTCTGCCGGTCGTCGATATGCCCCACCGGCACCAGCGCCATGATGTTGTCGCCGTCGGGGGGGGCCATGCCGGGGTCGGTGTGCGCCGATGCACAGATGTAGAATGAGGGATCGTCCGGCAGCGTCAGATCGCGGAAGATGCGATCAAACGAGTTGCGATACTCATGCTCGGCCAGGAACACATTGTGGTGGTGCAGCAACTCGGACTTGCCGCCGCTGACCCCCCAGTAGAACATTAGCGCCGACGAGGTGTACTTCTTGCGTGCCAGCCGCGCTTTTGTGCCGTCGTCCGGCAGCAGTTCGGAGTAGACATAGGGCAGGTCGGCATTGGCGACCACCACGTCCGCCGCAAGCCGCTCGCCGTCGGGCAGGACCACGCCGGTGGCGCGGCTTCCATCCACCTCGATGCGGGCGGCCGGCGTGTTGTAGCGGAAATGCACGCCCAGCCCCTCGGCAATGCCGGCCAGGCTCTCGATCACGCGGTACATGCCGCCGCGCGGGAACAGGACGCCATCGGCCAGTTCGGTATACTGCAACAGCGAGTAGGTCGCCAGGGCATCGTAGGGGCTGAGGCCCAGGTACATATTCTGGAAGGAGAAGGCCGCGCGCAGGCCCGGCGAGCGGAAATAGCGCGATGTGTTGGCATAATGCTTGTTCAGCGCTTTAAGCTGGATAATGAGCGGCAGATTCGCCGGGCTGAAATAGTCGAAGATATTGCGGAAGTTGCGCCCGACAAAGCGCTCCAGGGAGACATTGTAGTGCCGGTAGCCTTCGCTCAGGAAGCGCAGAAATGCCTCAAATGCGCCGGGCTCAATCGCCTCCAACTGCTCGCGCATCTGGATCAGATTGGGTGTCAGGTCCAGAATTGTGCCATCGTGGAAGTGAACCCGGTAGGTCGGGTCCAGATGTACCAGGTCCAGATGATCCTCCATCCGCTCGCCCAGCGCCTTGTAGGTTTCAGCAAAGACGGCGGGCATCAGGAAGAGGGTCGGCCCCATATCAAAGCGGTAGCCATCGCGCTCCAGCAGGGAGGTGCGGCCACCGGGGCGTGCATTTTTCTCGAGGACCGTTACGCGATATCCGTCACGCGCCAGGCGCGCGGCAATCGCCAGGCCACCAATCCCGGCACCAACGACCAGGGCGGTATTCATTGCAAAGCTCCTTTCAGCGGGATTTCCTATAAATAAAATTATAGTATGAGATGTGTTTATTGTCGATAGAAGTTGAAGGTGCGGTAGTTGATACAGCAGGGTAGTTCAGCATCAAACCAGAACCCCTGCCCATCCGCTCCAGTGGGGGCAGACTGGCAGGGGCTGTATGGTGAGTGGACCGGCGACCCGGCCCACGTCGATGCCGACATACGAATATCCAGATATCCCGGACGGAATTATGCCACGGCCAGGTCGCGCGGATTCATCGCCATCAGGCGCTCGATGCGCTTCTCCGTCTCGGGATGGGTGCGGAAGAGGCTTGTCAGGCCCCCCCCTGTCAACGGATTGATGATGTACTGGTGTGAAGTTGCCGGATTGACCCGCATCGGCATCTGCCGGGAGGCCAGTTCGATCTTGCGGAGCGCATCCGCCAGCGGGCGGGCCTCGCCCATAATGCGCGCACCGGTGGCATCGGCGCTAAACTCGCGCGCGCGGGAGATCGCCATCTGCACAATCATCGCGGCAATCGGCGCGACAATAATCAGCAGCAGGCTGCCGAGCAGATCGGCAATACCGCCATCGTCATCGTCACCCGTAAATGCCCCAAAGATCAGCGACCACTGCGCAATTTCGGCAATCATCGCAATTGCGCCGGCAATTGTCGCTGCAATGCTGGAGATCAGCGTGTCACGATTCTTGATATGGGCCAGTTCGTGGGCAATCACCCCGGACAGTTCATCCCGATTGAGCATCCGCATAATACCCTGCGTTACGGCAACGGCGCTCTTGCTGGGGCTGCGGCCGGTGGCAAAGGCATTGGGCGTCTCGCTGTCGATAAGGTAGACCCCCGGCTTGGGCAGACCGGCGCGGGTCGCCAGTGTTTCGACAATCCGGTGCAGTTCGGGCGCTTCGCCGGGGCCGGCTGCGCGTGCGCCACTGAAGCGTAGCGCCAGCTTATCCGAGAACCACCAGGCTCCCATATTCATCACAATCGCCAGGCCGAAGGCAAAGATCATGCCGACACGCCCGCCCAGAGCACCACCGATAACGACAAAGAGTGCAGTCAGTGCGGCAAGCAGCAGACCGGTTTTGACTGTATTCCAGGTTTCCATATGTGTGATCTATCCTCCTCAGAAAGAACAGAGCTTCGTAAAGAACAGAGTAACAAAGAACAAAAGCCGGCTGACAGAGCTTCGTCAGGTGGGCTATGTGCTCACTGTTGCCCTGTTCAGAGTTTGTTGAGACTATGTTTTGATAAAATCTTCTTTCTTAATGCTATTTCGACTAGCATTATAGCGCAAAAGCTGTGCAAGTAAAGTTAATCTTTTATTAGAGGGATTCCGCCGTTTGTTTTCCGGCAATGGGCTGTGGCAGTAGCGCAATAACTGTGCAACTTTACAATAGATTTGTTGTTATGTAGAGAATATCACAATTCTCGGGCTACCGCTGCGTTACACTGCGAAGCATCAACAGTAAGTATACGCAATCGAACTGTATCGTACAACGAAGGAGGAAACAATGGCTACAGCAGTACAAACGCGGAACGATGTTACGCAGCGTGTGACGTATGGAATTGTCGGTGGTCTGGCCGGTGGCGTGGTCTTTGGGATTATGATGGGCGCGATGGGCATGCTGCCCATGGTTGCCGGGTTGGTTGGCAGCAGCGCGGCGCTGGTCGGTTTTGTGATCCATATGCTGATCAGCGCTTTCATTGGGGCTACGTTTGGGCTGATCTTCGGTGCGCGCAGTGAAAGCTATGGTCAGGGCGCCGTCTGGGGCCTGGTCTACGGTGCGGTCTGGTGGGTACTCGGTCCCCTGTTCTTACCGTTCGCTTATTTTTTAGGGTACTAAATGGAATTTTCATCCCACTTGAGCCTGAAAAATCGACAAAATTTGAGGCAATCTCCCCACTTTGGTGTACACGTTTCCGTAATGTGTAAAACAT
>DAOTUI010000193.1:0-39610 GCA_034437035.1 Chloroflexaceae bacterium | reverse complement strand
TTACGCGGTGGTTCATCAAACCGGGCGTTTCACCCGGTGAACGGCAGAATCGCCTGCGGCAGCATGGTACTTTTTGATCTTTTTCACAAAAATTTTGCACTTCGTGCAAAATTTTTGTGAAAAAGAATGGAATCTTCCGCTATATCCTGGACGAGGTTGGTTACACCAGCCCGCAGGCGATTATCGGCCCAAACAAGCGCCTGATCGATCCGGCCTGTGGCAGTGGTACCTTCCTGGTGACCGCAGCGCGCCGGCTGGTTGCCGCCTACCAGGGCAACGCCGCCCAGATTGATGATCCTGTGGCGGTGCTGGAACGGGTGCAGAATAGTATGTATGGCTTTGACCTGAACCCGTTCGCCTGCTACCTGGCCGAAGTCAACCTGTTGATCCAGGTGCTGGATCTGGTGAAACTGGCACATCAGACCGGGCAGCGCCCTCGCCTGCAGCGCTTCCATATCTACAATGTCGATGCACTCACCCGGCCCACGGGGATGCACTACTATGTCTACTTCAATACGCTGCCGGTCGAGGAGAATGACCAGGTAGACCAGATCAAAGCCCGCCGCCCCGGTACGCCCTATGCCAATGGCTTTGCCTTTGTGGTTGCCAACCCGCCCTATGGCGCAAAACTGAGTGACGACTAGAGTCTATGCACAATAAGGTGGATATGGCGTCCCGATGGGCTAAAAAGACCGCCTTGTCTGACGGCATTTAGCGCATTCCGATGCGGTTTCGTTCTTATTGTGCATAAGCTCTACTATAAGGAGATGCTGCGTGCGGACTGGGCCGAGGTCTTCTATGGTCAGCCGGATAGCTATACCTTTTTCCTTAAATTTGGGCTGGAACTACTGGCCCCGGATGGCCGCCTGGGGTTTATCACACCCAACACCTACCTGATGGGCACCAACACCGCCACGCTGCGTGGCCAACTGCTGACGCATGGCCGGATTGAGCAGATTGTGGATCTGCCCCAGGGTATCTGGCCCGATGCCGATGTAGACTGCGTGCTGCTCTTCCTGGCGCGCGAAACCGATGCGGAGAAGCGGAAAGCGCAACTGGTGCGGATCAATATCCTGGGTCTGCGCGAAACCCTGGACAAACTGGCTGAACATGCCTGGAGCGAAACCCTGACCCAGCCACAGTCGCGCTGGCTGGCCGATCCAAAGAACGAAATGAATATCCGCTACGACGAACTGCTCCAGCGAATCGAAGATGCCTGCCGCATCCCGACCAACGGCGGCACCAAGGTGCTGCGGCTGGGGGATGTGACGGAGAGTAGTCCAGGGATTGATCCTTACAAAACCAGCAAAGATGGTCGCGTTAATCTCTACATTAACCCTCGTCGCATTATCCCAACCCATGAAACCGATTGGAAACCCTTGCTCGATAAGACTGGATTTGTCGGACGCTATGAATTACGGTGGGGAAATGAACAACACTTATATAAAATATGGAGATTGGCTCGAACGAGCACGTGAGCCGAAATATTTTGAGTCACCTAAACTACTTGTACAGGATATGCGCAATCGTGCGCTTAAACGCAGACTGGTTGCAACTTATGATGATAAAAAGTTCTACAATAGAAAAAATTTCAATGTCATCATTACAAATAACTTAAATTACAATCTCAAATATATCCTCGCATTATTCAACTCATCCCTGCTTAACTACTGGTTTGGACGGCAATTTGACAATGTTCACATCAATCCATCATACTTTCGTCAGCTCCCAATCTACCCCGCCGCTGCCGCAACCCAGGCAGAAATCGTCGCACTGGTTGACACAATCCTGGGGCATAACGCGGAGCTAAACAGCCTGCGCGCACAGGGCTACACGATCAAGCGCCGCCGGGATGGCAGCACCCGTATCGCTGTGCCCTACGATCATCTGCTGGATACCGTCCAGCAGGGCAATCCTACCTTCGCGCCCTACAGTTTCTTTGATGCCGAGGTGTCCGGGTTCTTTCATCTGCCCGACCGCTGCGACCGCCAGACCACGGTCAGCAGCAATGTCTACATTCCTGATCGCCCCCGAAACTGTTATGCTGCGGCACAACCGGCTCTGGCTGGAAGTCCCCGACGCCGATATCCGGCGCTACCTGCAGGGCTACCTGAGACGCCCGCGCCGGCAGGGCAAAACCTGGGACGATCTGAAAAATCAGGCACTGGTTCCGGTGAGTCGTACCGACCTGGATAGCTTCTTCGCTGCCGAAGCCGCACAGATTGAACATATTCAAGAGTTGCTCGATGCCGTTGCCCACCTGGATGCCACGATTGACGAGCGCGTCCTGGACCTCTACCAGATCACCGACCCGGCGAATCGGGAGCGTATCCTGGGCAGCGCGCCTGCCCTGGCCGAAGATGCCGACGAAGTGCCGGATGCGCAGGAGGAAGCAGAATAGGCGGACGTGTTATACCAACAACAGCAACAGCAGCGGCATGGTCACCACCGCCGCCAGGGTCTGCACTGTGAGCAAGCCCGCCATCAACTGTGCATCGCCGCCCATTTGCTGCGCCAGGATGTAGGCCGAGGTAGCGGTTGGCAGCGCCGCAAAGATCACTGCCACCGCTATCGCCAGATCGTCAATGCCCAACAAGTTACAGGCCAGGGCCGTCAGCAACGGCAGGATCAGCAGCTTCAACCCGCTCGCCACCAGCACCGGCAGGATGCCCGTTCGCACCGCGCGCAGATCCAGATCGGCTCCCACGGTCAGCAGACCCATCGGCAGCGCCGCCCGCGCAAAGATCTCGATCAACTCGCCGGCCACAAAGGGCAACCCGATCCCGGACAGATTGAGCGCAATGCCCAGCACGCAGGCGATGATCAGGGGATTCTGCGCCAGTGCCGGCAGCGTGTCCCGCCAGTGCAGAGAGCGGACAGAGCCATGGCGGGTCAGCATCAGCACACTGAGGACATTCACCAGCGGCACCAGCACCGCCAGGATAATCGCCACCAGGGTGATGCCCGGGCTGCCGTAGAGCGCGGCAATCGCCGCCAGTCCCACATAGGTATTAAAGCGAATGCTCCCCTGGAACACCGAAGTAAACGCCACGCCGGAAATGCGCAGGTAGGGCCGGGCCAGGATCACTGCCGGCGCGACAATCAGGGTGGGCAGGAGCACCGCCAGGATCAGCCGACCAATCGCCAGATCCGCGAGTTGGGCCGGGGCCAGGTTGTTGATCAGCAGCGCCGGGAAGAATGCAAAATAGGTGATGCGTGCCGCCAGCGGCCAGAATGCATCACCGGGGAAGGCGTATCGTTTGAAGAGATAGCCGACGACAATTGTACCAAAGACCGGCAGCAGCGCTACAATAAATGTGTTCATGCGGCGTTAGTATACCACTTTCGGATGCGTTATACTTGAATATAACATGCGTTACGCGGTGCAGCCTGTTTCGGTCTGTTGACCGACCTGAAAGCGGCTTCGCCTGCGGCAGCCTGGTTCTCTTTTTTTGTGAACAAGATCGGGTCTCTTCCGCCCTGTCGGAGGCTGACATACCTTTCGGGTCAGTGACCGCGTAACTCGTGAATAGAAGGAAAGATGCTCCGATGACACTAACCGATGCCCTGGGACGCACCGTTCCGCTCAGCGCACCGCCGCGCCGGATCGTCTCGCTTGTCCCCAGCCTGACGGAGTACCTGTTTGCAATCGGCGCGGGCGACCGGCTAGTCGGTGTGACCGACTACTGCATTGAACCGGCAGCAGCAGTCGCCACTCTACCGAAGGTGCGCGGCACAAAAAACCCTGACCGGGAACTAATCCGGGCGCTGCAGCCTGATCTGCTGTTGGCATCGAAGGAAGAGAACCGCCGGCGCGATGTTGCGGCGTTTGCGGCGGCGCATATTCCAGTCTATGTCACCGATATTCAGAGCGTGGCGGGAGCAGTGGCGCAGTTGGCAGCACTGGCTGCTATCCTGGAGGCAGAAGCGGCGGCCGCACCACTGCTCAACGCAGTCCGCGCAGCCCTGGCCGAAGCAGGGGAACATCCGCCGGCCCGCCGCACGCTGACCTTTATCTGGCGCGATCCCTGGATGGCTGTTGGCGGTGCAACCTATGCCGATGATCTGCTGCGGCTGTGTGGGGCGGAGAATGTAGCGCTGCATCTCGGCGGGCGCTACCCCCGCGCAACTCTGGAGGAGTTTATGCGACTCGATCCCGAGGTTATCCTGCTCCCCGACGAACCCTACTGCTTCACCGAGGCTGACCGGGAGGTATTTTCACCTTTTGGAACGATGCCGGCCGTGCATGCTCAACGCATTCACCTGTGCGATGGGATGTTGCTGACCTGGTATGGTCCACGCACGGTCGCGGCGCTGCGGATGTTTCGGGAACTGCTATCGGAGTTTTAAGTTCTAAGTTTTGAATTTTGAGTTTTGAGACACCGTTCAAAATGGGCAATAAACGCTTGCCGTAGTGCCGCCTTCAGGCGGTTTCTGGCACTCTGACGGGTTGAAAGCTGTAAAACGTTGTTGGCCTATGTGGAGGGCTGCATGCAGACTGTATCCAGCGTCTGGATCAGGTGCTGCATATCGAAGGGTTTCTGCACAACATCAATCACATGCGGTAGCCCGCGCCAGGCTTCTTCGTCGCGCTGAGTGAGTGATGCCGAGAAGACCACAATCGGGATGTCGCTGGTCTGCGGGTTATTCTGGAGATCCAGGTAGACATCCATACCGCTGCGGTAGGGCATCATCAGATCGAGCAAAATACAGTTGGGATGTTCTTCCTCAGCCAGGGTCAGGCCAATATCACCATCCGTTGCCAGCAACACCTCATGCCCCTCGGGCTCCAGGCAGAGACGCATCAGCTTACCGAGATACACATCGTCGTCTATCAGCAGAATTGAACAGCGGGACGCAATCATAACGTTTCCTCATATAATGTCTGACTGGTATGTATCTACCAGAACGATTATTTGTAGCATAATTGCAGCGTGTAAGTTTATTGTAATCTCATCATACCAGATCAATTCCCGCGTGCCATCAGGAATCATACGTACCATATCATCGTCCCAAAGGCGGACATAGTGCTACGACCGGGGTGCGTACAGTCGCCGGGGTGGAAGTGCCGCAGCGCGTTCCCTACCATTCCGGCGCTTGCCGGCACGCCAGGGTCCATCCCTGGCCCTCAACCGCGAGTGCGGCCACATACCCGGGTTCAACCGCAAGATCGCGCAGCGTCCAGCGGGTTGCCGCTGCCGGCTCACCCTGAATGCGCAGCAGGCGTGCCGGCTGATCGGGATTGAGCGTAACATCGAACTGACTCAGGGGTAACGTCAGTCCCAACCCCCGCGCTTTGATGTATGCCTCCTTGCGTACCCAACCGGCAAAAAAGGCCGTGCGCCGCTGCGCATCCGGCAGCAACTGAAACATAGTACGCTCCTCAACCGAAAAGAAGCGCTCAACCAGTTGCACAAAATCGGTAATTGGGCGAATTTCTTCAATGTCAATACCAACTGTGCGTGCAGTAGTGACCGCATAGATTGCCAGATTCCCTGAATGCGACAGATTAAATTGCGGTGTCACGGGATAGGATGTTGTATCCAGACCCGGTTTTCTCTGCGCGTTGTACTGAAACTGAATGGTCTGGGGAGCTACCCCCAGGTAGCGTGCCAGGATGCGACGTAAGGTGCCGCGCGCCAGGGTAAACCGCCGCTGATCGCGCTCAAAATGAAACCGGGCCACCCGCGTGTGTTCGTCCGGGGAGAGCACCTGCGCACAGCGCTGTACCGCCGGGAGCGGCTGATCAAGTGATACCCGCCAGACATCCACCCGATCCGGCGTCAGCGTACTGGTGGCGGGGGGCGACTGCCACAAGCCCCCCGGTGTGTGTGCATCATCGTTGTGCAACTCTTTCACCACCTCTACAATTTACGAATACAATAGCTACACCCATTGACAGCTATCCCACACCATGTTACCATCAATACATCTTTCTATGTATGTAATGTAAAATTTCTGCATAATCTGGAAAAGCTATGATACCATCACCCGTTGACGCGTGGGCGCAGATCTATCTCTACCCTCTCCTGGTAACAATGGGTTTGTGGAGTAGCCTGACACTGGGGCTCCTCTGGATGAATCGGCGTACACCGCGGCAGCAACGGGTGGTCATGCTGCTGCTGCTGGCGGGGGTGGCGCTGCTGCATCATCAGCTCTGGAGTGTGCGTAATGACCTGACCGCCTGGGGCTGTTATACCTCTTTTATCGCCGGCATGCTGATCTGGACCTGGCACGAACTAGCCTTCTACAGCGGTGTGCTGACCGGCCCCTGGCGCAAGCCCTGTCCGCCCGAGGCGCGCGGCCGGCAGCGTTTTCGCTATGCGCTTGGCACGCATCTCTATCACGAGATTGCAATTATCCTGGAGATGCTGCTGCTTGGCTGGATGCTGCGCGATGCGGCCAACCAGATCGGGCTGCTGACACTGGTGCTGGGCTGGGCGCTCATGCAGAGCGCCAAACTGAATGTGCTGCTGGGTGTGCGCAGCCTGCCGGTCCACTGGCTGCCGGAGCATCTGCGCTACCTGGGCAGTTTCTGGGCGCAGCGACCATCAAACCCCTTCTTCCTGCCCTCGATCCTGATTTCCAGCCTGGTCGCCGGGTTGCTCTGGCTGCAATCGGTTCGCCTGGCCCCGGACCCGAGTGCCATCGGCATGACGCTGCTGGCGGTCCTGGCGACCCTCGGCGTGCTTGACCACTGGCTGCTGGTTCTGCCGCTCTACAACCAGCAACCCGCCTCCAACCGCCGGCACGACAAAGTAACTGGTTAACGGTTCGGGGTTATACGGCTCGGGGTTCACGGTTAATGGTTTAACCCGTAACCTCTAGCCGCAATACCTTTCAAATAGTAGAACCTGCGCGGTAGCATGGCAAACCGGGTGGTTGTTCCGATACAGAACAGTTCCGCCTGCGGCAGCATGGTACGTTTTTACCTTTTTTCACAAACAACTTTTCACTTTGTGAAAAGTTGTTTGTGAAAAAAGAATGATTTCTTCCACCTTGCCGGAGGCGGTATCCTCTTCCAGGTAAGGAATCACCTAAGCCCGGTTATTTGAAAGGTATTGCCTCTAGCCGTTCATCTCTAACCATTAACCCCAATGCCTTTCAAATATGACGAAACGGATTCACGCAAAGCCGCAAAGCTACCAGGTTTATGCGGTTCTTGTCGCCCTTTGCGGCTTTGCGTGAGCTTATTTGACAGGACTCACGCGGTGTGCGTGCAAACGGACCGTTTGCTCGCGACAACGGCGTATTTCGCCTGCGGCAGCATGGTACGTTTTTGTCTTTTCCGGAACATGTGGCTCGGAGCGCCACATGTTCCGGAAAAAGCATGTCCCATTCCACCCTGCCGCAGGCGAATCGGGCCAGTTGTCCAGGCAGACGCCTGGGTTTGGAACCGACCGCGTAACTCCTGTTATTTGAAAGGTATTACCCCTAACCCCTACACACCAATGGTACATTTCTTGCTACATCTATACTCCAGTCTCACCGCAGAAGTTGCCGCACGGCACAACATTGGAAGGAGCGTATGTCGGAACTATCAACACAGAATACGCTTGACCGGCAAACATACCAGTTCTATCAACACGCTATTACTGCACTCCAGGCGGCGCGGGTGCCGTTTCTAGTGGGCGGTACGTTTGCGTTTGAACATTATACCGGAATCGTCCGTGAGACGAAAGATCTCGACCTGTTTGTCCGCCCGGAGGATACCGAACGCTGCCTGCTGGTGCTGGCACAGGTAGGCTATCGGACGGAACTGGTGATACCACACTGGCTGGGTAAGGTTTCCAAGGATGCGCAGTTTATTGATATTATCTTCAGTTCCGACAATGGCATCGGTGTGGTAGACGACGAATGGTTTACCTATGCGGTTGAGCAGACCATTCTAGATATACCGGTTTTGCTCTGTCCCCGCGAAGAGATGATCTGGGGCAAGGCGTTTATTATGGAACGCGAGCGCTACGACGGGGCCGATGTAGCCCACCTGCTACGAGGTGCTACCATGCATATAGACTGGTCGCGCCTGCTGCGGCGGTTTAACTCCCACTGGCGCGTGCTCTTCACGCACCTGACGCTGTTCGGGTTTATCTATCCTGACGAGCGCACCACGATCCCGGAGTGGGTCATGCATGACCTGATTGCCCGGCTCTGGCACGAGCAGTGGAACCCGGCCAACGCACAGCATCTCTGCCGGGGCACGTTGCTGTCACAGACGCAGTATACACCTGATCTGGTAGACTGGGGCTACCGTGATGCCCGGGATGATCCGTTTGAGTAGAATGTATAGTGTTAACCATAATAACTAATATGGCGGGAGTTACGCGGTAGGTTCTAAACCAGACGTTTGTTTGGATGAATGGCCCGATTCGCCTGCGGCAGCATGGTACGCTTTTGATCGTTTTCACGAAAATCTGGCTCTGTGAGCCAGATTTTCGTGAAAACGGATGGTCGGTTCCGCTCTGCCGCGGGCGAAGTACATCTTCCGGTGGAGCACCGCGTAACGCGTGTAAGGCGACACGACTCAGATGATTACTGATTCGGAAAGCAACTTTGCCTCCGCTCTGCCGCAGGCGAAACCGCGTTGCGTTTGATCATTTGATCAAACGCCTGGGGTACATACCCACTGCGTAACGCGTGTTAGACGAATATGAAACATACAAAGGAGGTTGATGTGGCACAGGGAACAAATGAACGCATGGCACGCCTGCTGGCCGAGTTGCAGCAGTTTCCCGGCCAGGTGGAGCAACTCCCCGGCCAGGAGGGCGATATTGTGCGCGCCGCCATGCAGGGTCAGAGCGTCTATGAACTTGCCCAGAACTACCGGCTCACGGAAGCGGCGGTCTGGAATATTTTGAGCAACGCGGTGCAGGGCGTAACCGGCCGCCCATCACGTTCAGTTGAGACAGCCGGACTGGGGAGCGATACCGATCCCGGCGTTACCGGCGGCTATGGCGATACTTCGTTTGGCAGTCTGGGGAACGAGCCGCCCATGCCCGCTCCGGAGGAGCCGGATCAGGTTTAACCAGAAGGATTGCTGTTCCGCTACGTTATCATTACCAACGGATTGAGTTACATCTTCTCCCCGCTACCACAATGCCCCCGGGCAGATCGCTCTGTCTGCCGGGGGCATTCCAATACAAACGTTGCCTCGTATTTTCGCACGACACCGAGAATTACTGCACGCGGACGAGTTCGCCACACGCGACCGGCAGCGTCACCTGGGCCGGCACATTCGGCAATGACTGCACCGACGCGGGCAGATTGGCATTCGGGTTGACCCCATGCAAGAAGACCGTCCGCTGCTCCAGCGCCAGATCCGCGATACCGTGGGTTGACAGCAGCGCCGACTCCAGCGCGTTCACCGAGACCGTCTGGGCATAGTTGATAGCACCACCCGGATCACTGGCAACCGGATAGGTCGGAACTTGAATCTCCAGCGATGCCGGATCAGCGTGAAGCGGCACCAGCGTGATCCCGGTGAATGGCTGGGTTTCAATCAGATCGATAAAACCGTCGCTATTTGCATCGGCGGCGGCTGGAGGACAGGTGGCATCCTGCCCATCGACAAAGCCATGGTAGTGCTGCAGATGCATGGTACCGGGATAGAGCCCCTGTGCATTCACCTGCAGCGTAAGCGTGTCGCCACTGATCGTGAAGCGAGCCGTACCGGTTGCCGGTTGTTCCGTCACACTGGTGTTGAGTGGGCGCAACTCTGCAACATAGACACGCTCCGCCGCCTGGGAGGGTGGTGCGGTTGCCGCGGCTGCCGGCGCGGTAAAGTCAACGTGTGACCGAACCCCGAAGGTACCCGGCTGCTCCAGGAAGCCAACAGCGGTTAACGTATAACTCCAGCCCGGTTCGAAGCGTAGCGGTGGCGTCGTGTAGATGACCGTGGGCGACCCGGCCGGGGTGATATCAAACTGATACGTGCCCGCCGGAACCGTCAGCGCAGCAGAACCGGTGAAGGGGAGCGCGCGCAGGACCGATGTGCCTGTGCCTGCCAGCTTTACATCAATCGGTGGCGCATCCGGGACGGTGTGGTAGAGCTTGACGCGGGCCTGGCCCGGCGGTGGCGCACTCTGGTTGTCGATCTCCAGCACCCCGCCGACATTCTCGATGGTACTCACGGCCATCAGCGTGTAGCGTGTATTGTTTGTGAGCAACCACCCACCTGTGAGGAATGCATCATCAAGGCCGGCATTGGCTGGTGTCACCTGAATCGTATACTGTCCGGGGGGCAGGGCCAGATACTCACTGAGGGCAAAGAATGCCAGATTCTTGAGAATGGGGACACCATTGGCATAAACATCGACGGCCGGTGCAGTCGGGGCAGCATGAATGACGCGTAGCAAGGCCGGTTGGGGCTGGGCAAGACTCGCTGCCGGCAGGGACAGCAAGATAAGCAGGACCAGGGCAAGCGCAACCCGGTAAACATGGTGCATAGCAACCTCCTTCTTCAAAAATTCCTCAATTTCCCAGGATAGCTCCGAATGACAGCGGGCCTGTCTATTCTAGCACAACCCGGATCTCCCTCAGCATAGTATGTATGGTGGTAAATGGCACGCGTCTTGCAACCAAGTGGGGAAGAAATAAACCAGGAACAGAGCATATACAGATACTGCTATTAAATTCCGGAGGCAAAACCATGATTGTGGGAATGGTCGGTGATGTGATGCTGGGGCGCGGTGTGGCCCAGGAGATGCCTTTCCGCACGCCTGAGAGCTTCTGGGGCAACACGCTGCCCCTACTGCAGAGCGCCGATCTGTTGATCGCCGGGCTGGAGTGTGCCATCACCACGGCAACTACCCCCTGGACCCGCACTCCCAAGGTGTTTCACTTCCGTGCGCCGCCCCAGGCGGTAGAAGTGCTGCATGCCGCCGGAGTCCGCCTGGTTTCACTGGCAAACAATCATACACTCGACTTTGAGGTACAGGGGTTGCTCGACACACTGGACTACCTGGATGCCGCCGGAATTGCCCGCGCGGGTGCGGGGCGCAACCTGGCCGAAGCGCGCCGGCCTGCCATCGTCGAGGCCGCCGGTATGCGGGTGGGGATGGTGGCCTTTACCGACAACGAACCGGGTTGGGCCGCTACTGAGAACCAGCCGGGCACCAACTACATCCCAATCATTCCCGACGCACCGACACTTCAACTGGTTGCGGAGTCGGTGCAGGCTGCCCGTGCTGATGGTGCGCAGTTTGTGATTCTCTCGCTGCACTGGGGACCAAACATGCGCCGGCGTCCGCCGCAGCATTTCCGGCAGTTTGCCCAGGCCGCGCTCGACCGGGGCGTGGATATGATCCATGGTCACTCGGCCCATATCTTCCAGGGCGTTGCAGTTCGGCAGGGCAAGCCCATCCTCTATGACACCGGGGATTTTCTGGACGACTATGCCGTGGACCCGGTTCTGCGTAACGATCAGTCGCTGCTCTTTCTGGCCGATGTTGAGCCGGCGGGAACCCGCGAGTTGCGCATGGTTCCCGTACGCCTGAACTATGGCGTGGTCAACCGGGCTACCGGACAGGATGCGGAGGAGATCTGTGAGCGGATGCAGGCTTTCTCGGCTGAACTGGACACCACGGTCGAGCGGCAGGAGGCGCTGCTGCGGGTAGTCGTGCGTGATTAATTCCAAATAGTAGCTTATCGAAAACTGCTGTATCTCATTAACAGGAGTTACGCAGTCGGTTCCAAACCAGGCGTCTGCCTGGACGAATGGCCCGATTCGCCTCCGGCAGAGTGGAATGGAACATTCTTTTTCCGGAACATGTGGCTCGGAGAGCCACATGTTCCGGAAAAAGACAAAAAAGCACCATGCTGCCGCAGGCGAAATACGCCGTTATCGAGAGCAACCGGTCCGTTTGAACATGCACCCGCGTAACTCCTGTCAAATAACCGGACTTACGCGGTGGACATGCAAACTGGCTGTTTGACCCGATGGGAGCCCGATTTGCCTGCGGCAGGGTGGAAGATCTCATGCTGCCGCAGGCGCAATGCTGCGCTACCGGGATCAAACGTCTGGTTTGCATACCTACTGTGTTCGTCCAGGTATTTGATACGAGTTACGCGGTCGGTTCCAAACCGGTTGTTCATCTGGATAAACGGCCCGATTCGCCTGCGGCAGGGCGGAAGATCCCATCTTTTTGATAAACATGTTGCACTTTGTGCAACATGTTTATCAAAAAGAAATATAACGTCCCATGCTGCCGCAGGCGAAGCCGGCGTTCAGGTCTGACACCAGGCCGAAATTGGCTGCACCGCGTAAGTCGTGTTATCTGAACGGTGTTGTACCATGACGGGTGCGCCGCTCTGCTGCCCGGCACACCCGCTACGCACTGCGCTTATTTCTTACCCGGTATATTTTGATCATACCATGGTTTGCCTGGAGCCGGGAGCGTCATGTTCAACCGCACACAATTGTGCATTTCCGCTTACTCCACCTTGCCGGTGGTGACAAATGTCTGCCAGGTGGTAGCAGTCATCTCATCAGGGAGCCAGGCGGCCTGGAGTTTATCGCCGGCGTAGTCCGCCACGGCTGCAATGTCGAATGAGTCGTTATTGCCCAGCCATGCCTGCGTCGTATCCATCGGCAGCAGTTCAACCGGACCATTGGTCGGGGCTGACGCGGGCAGGCGCTGCTGCAGGACCGCATCAAAAAAGACCAGCGCCATATCCCAGGAATCGCCCAGGACATGCCCCTCATTCGGCGTCACCGCCAGCGACCAGAGCGCTCCCTCAGCCCGGTGCGTGGTAAACACATCACGCATACCACTCAGAAAGCCATCGTTCTCACCCGCACTCAGCATAATCGGCACGCCATAAGCATCGGGCAGGTTGCCCCGGCTGCTCTTCGCTCCGCGCGGGAAGGCGGCAATCGTACGCTCCGGGTAGGTAATCGCCATATCCATCGCCCAGCCCGCGCCCCCCGACATACCGTAGGTCAACCAGGGCGCGTTGACCAGTTCAGGCCGGCTGGTCTCCTGCGCAAAGGTGTTGAGCGCCTGGATCGCAGCGGCGGCGGAACCGGAACGCTCAGCGCGTGACCAGCCACAGGTCTTGCCGTCCGGCTTATCCTTAAACTGCATGCCCATAAATGCCAGACCCCACTTGCGCGCCAGTTCTGCCCGCGCGGTACCCGGCTTGTCGGTCAAGGAACTGGCACCGCAGCCGGGACCATAGATGATTACCCCGCGCACAACTGGCAGATCTTCCGGAATCCAGAGGCTAAATTCCGCCGAGGAGAAATCATCATCGGCGGTTGGTGTCACCGTGGTGCGGAAACTTCCCGACACACCGGCGGAGGTGCCCGGGTTCAGCAGCAGCGGCAACCAGAGCGTAAAATCCGCCGCTGGATCTGCCGCACCCGGTTGGGTTGCGGCCCGGGCGCCAACGGCAAAACCGCTAATTACCAGCAGACCGGAGAGAAGGAGCAACACGACGCGGAACAGGTGCCGGGAACAAAGTGTGTAATGCATAGGAAAACCCCTTGATATAAAGGGAAACGGAGCGACGTATAGAAAGAACACATAGACATCGAACAAAGAACACACCGGGTACCCGTTGGAAATGCATACGACACGGATTATTCCCTGTTCTCTCTCTTTGTCACCCCGTTTGCACCGGCTGATAAACCTATTTGAACGACCAGATCGCCAGATAGCCCTCCGGCAGTGTGGCAGGTGTTGCTTGCAATGCCTGGTAGGTAATCAGGCTGCGCGTGCCGTCCGTTTTCGGGTTGAGTGAAATGCTCACCGCCACCACACCGTCCCGCACACCCACGCCGGTGGCGGGTGAGCCGCCTGCCGAGACATCCGGCCCGGCGAAGGGCGTCCAGACCAGCCGCTCTTTAAAGTCAGCCGAGAGCGCCATAAAATAGGCCTCACTGCCCTCGTAGCCGCCCACCGTTATCCCGGCGATCTGCCGGCTGTCGCGCTCCTTGATGCAGCAGGCGGCGCTGCCGGCCAGGTAGACCCGCCCGGTTGCATCGGCGGTAATCGCGTTCACGCCGATTGAGTTGCCTTTGTTGTCACTGGTCTTCCGGGTCAACAGTGACTGGCCGGTGACCAGCGTCCCGTCGGTTGGCTCATACCGCCCGAACCAGGTCATTTTCACGGAGCCAATGTTGGTGGCACGGGTGTAATCGTCCGTTTTCACCACACGCGGGTCGTTATCAATTTTCTGGTCGAAATCCTTGGGATCACGCGAGAAGATCGAGGCTCCCGTGCCGCCATTGATCGAACCGGCAAAGTAGAGCTTCCCATCCTGCCCGATGGCGATGCGCTCGCCCCGGGTATCTGCGCCCAGCCCCGGCGCGCTGGAGAAGTCATAGCTCTTCCAGTCCAGGGTGCCGCTGTAGTCCCATGCCCGAATAAAGGCCACCTGAAGATTACCGCTCACCTGGGTGTAGCCGGTGGCAATCACCAGGTTGTTTGCCCCATCGACGGCAATATCATTCGTCCCGTTCCCGCTGATATTCCAGTTCTCGAGCGGCGTTCCATCGCTATCGTACAGATAGGCGGTGCTGCCCACGAGTACCGCCGCTGTGCCGTCACTGCCGAGCGCGCAGCGGTTGCCCGTGCCCGGGTCAGCATCCCAGACGGTTGCGCTGGCGGTGGCATTCAAGACCGCTACCCCGAACGCGCCACAGACAACCATGTTGCCGCTGTCGTTAATCTCCAGGTCGGTAACGCTATCGCCGATGCGGGTTACCGAGCGTACCGCCTGCCCATCCGGGTCCAGCCGAACCACCACCCCATCGCCGCCGCCAAGCAGCGTAACCGGCGTCGCTCCGCCGGGATTATGACCCGGCATAATGCCCGCCAGGACAACACTACCATCAGGTGCAACCGCAACTGCCGAAGTGCTGTCTTCACCCGCGCCGCCAAGATAGGTCGCCGCCGTAACCCCGATTTCGCCATCCCCACCGGGTGGTTGATTGCCCCCCCCGATGATCAGCGGCAGATAGAGCGCGTTCTCCCCCGCCGATAGTGCCGCCAGCGGACCACGCGCCACAACTGCAAACAGAAGTACGACTACGAACAGGAATGAAACAAAGATGTGTACTCGCTGCATACGAAACTCCCTGTGGATTAGATTGGATGCCAAAGCTCTCGGGATCTCAGTATACGTATGCTTCCTAACTTTTTTTTAATATGTAGCCCGGACGTAAGTCCTGTTCCCCTGCTACCCCGGCACGTACGATACCACATCCGATTGGATCGAGATGCGCGGATGCATTCTGCGCTTCCGTAAGCAACACGACGTACGCGGTGAGCATCCCAATCGGATTTTTGACCAGATGGAAGCCGGATTCGCCTGCGGCAGCATGGTACTTTTTTATCTTTTTCACACAAAATTTTGCACAAAGTGCAAAATTTTGTGTGAAAAAGATGGTTTCTTCCGCCCTACCGGTTCAGGGGCCGCGTAACTTATGTCAGCAACTTGTTTGGGCGTGCGGCAGGCGCTGTCTGCTTTTTGTCCGAGCAAACGCCTGGTTTGCATACCATCGCCTCTCGCATGCTCCGACAGATTATGTTATAATGCAGTGCGTTAGACGCACTGCGTTATAAATGAGCCCGTTCCCTGACCACCAGGGTGCATCTATCCACTCCCTCGTCCTGGTCCAACGTGCTCCCGACAAGTTGGCGATCACGTTGATGGCGTGGCGTGGCGTGAGCGCATGCCCGCGTGACCCTGAGTAGTTCTGGTGTAGCAATACTCTGCAACCTGGGAATCTGTATCCTGGGATGGTTAGCGGCAACCTGGGCAACCTGGTGGTACCGGCTGTAATGCAGTCCGTACTCTAAGGTGTTCTGAGATTCTAATGATGTTGTATCCGCACCATTCTGGGAAAAACAGAGAGGATCCTGGTATGCCCGCTGTAATTGTCAACGAGGACCGCTGTCAGAGCAGCCGGATCTGTGTTGCTGCCTGCCCCTACCATGCCATTGGAATGGTTACAAATGAGCAGGGCCGGGCCGTGGCGCAGATCTACGATACCTGTATCGACTGTCTGCTCTGTGTGCCGGCCTGCCCTGAACAGGCAATCACGCTGGTAGCGACGTATGGTATTCCCGCTCAGCCGGAGGTGTACGATGGTATCTGGGCAGTGGTTCCCGACGCCAGCCTGCCCTCGCGGGATTTCGTCGCGTGGGCCACCCGGCTGGCACAGTCAGTGTATGCCTGGAGCGGTGCGGTGTTGCTGGGGGCCGATCAAAATGAGGGGATGCTGTTGTCGGCGGGAGCCGATATGGTGGTCCGGCCCGCAGCAACGACCCCGGAGGCCACGCCGCCGCTGCTTGATGTCCTGGTGCAACTTGTGGATGAACGCCATCCGCAGGCACTGCTCTTTGCCGATACGCCCTCCGCGCGGGAACTGGCCGCATGCCTGGCCGGGCGACTCGAGACGGAGGTGATCACGAGTATGGTTGCCGTTGAGGAAGATCTGAGCAAGCGCCGCCTGCCCTTCCAGGCCCAGGCAACAGAAACCAACACAATACGCTGGACCGCGACGACCACAACCCGTCCCCGTATCGCGGTACTACCGCCTACGGTTTAGTTCAGCGTAACGCAACCGATAAACCGGCGGCAGCGGAGAAATCCACTGCCGTCTTATCTTCACTCATGCAGTCACGACTTACGCGGTGCAGCCTTATTTCGGTCTGTTGACCGCCCCGAAACCGGCTTCGCCTGCGGCAGCATGGTCCTTTTCTTATCTTCTTCACGAAAATTTGGCGCTGTGAGCCAAATCTTCGTGAAAAAGGATAGACTCTTCTACCCTGCCGGAGGCGCATCCCATCTGCCGGATGGACGACCGCGTAAGTCGTGAAAAAATTTGCATTGCGTGCAAACTTTTTATGAACAAGAATAGGATCTTTCGCCCTGCCGGAGGCGAAATACTCTTCCGAGTTCGGAACCGTGTAACTCGAGGCATGATCGGGCAAAAACGGGTTATTCCTGGTATGCGCGTGTGCCGTCGCCGGCATACTTCGGCATAGCCGGCTCGACCGGTTCCCCCAGATGTTCATTCAGCAGGCGTTGCGTCTGCTTTCGCACCTGCTCATAGAGGTTGTATGCCAGCCGCTGCTCCAGCATCGCATTGTGGCGTTGGCGTTCGCAATGCTGGGTCCAGGTCAGCGCTTGCTCAAGGTTGGTACAGACCTGGGTCAACTCGGTTAACTGCAGCCGTACAAAAGGCGGGCGGGGTTGCATCAGCCGCAGCGATGCTTCCAGGCGGCGCAGATCGTTGAGCAGTTCAGCCGCAGTACGCGCTTTCTCATCATTGTCCGGCGCAATAATGCGTAGATGCGGCGAGTCGCTGCCGAAATAGTCGCGGAGCCGACTCTGGATCTGCTGGTATAGACGTTGACCAACGACTTCACACTCCCAGCGCTGGGCCAATGCCTGACGCCATTCCGCCAGCGTCTGCTCGCTCAGTCCCTGATGCTGCTCTAACTCCTGACGAAGGGACTGATGGCGTGCCAGTTCTTCATCTACAAAAGGCAGGTAAGGGCGGTAACGCTCCAGAACTGCGATTAAGCGGTCCTGGTCCTCCATGATGTCATACTGCGATGCAATTATCTGCGTCACGGCAGGTCCTTTCGGCGACAAGTCAAAATATGCGAGTGCGTGCAAAGAATGCATTTTCTGGATGGGGGTTCTACAATGTTGTCAAAATAAAGAGGACATACCGGCTCACAGGTATCGCCCGGTAGAGACGTTTCAACCCATTGCAATGCCAGAAATGCCCGGCTTTTGTATATATCATACTTTGTTCGTTAAAGATTTGTCTATAGTACTTGCGTAGCATTCACCCGTGTGACCTACATAGCGTAGTAGACTAGTACATGTGATAAAATAAAAGTGCATCCGGTTCACCTACCCGCACGTCGTATCAGTACAATCGGTCTGGGTGGTACCATCCCGGTAAGGAGATATAAGAGTATGAGTTTTCTTGATAATCTCGGTAAATCGCTCTCACACGGTGTTGATCGTGCAAAGTTTGAAGCGGAAAAATTCCAGAAGACGAATCGTTTAAATGGTGAACTCAATCAGATCAAGAAGCAGCTTGACGATAAGTTGATCGAGTTGGGACAGCGCGCCTACGACCTCCATCGCGCGGGGCAGATCAGCGCGCCATCGGTTGCCGCGTTGACGCAGGTTATTGACCGGCTGCGCTCAGATGTGATTGTAAAGGAAGAAGCCCTGAAGGCGGTTCAGGCGGAGACCTACGAAGAACCACCGGCCGGCGCGCCCCCGTCGGCGCAGTCCGTTCCAGTCACCCATGAGCCACCGCCACCAGCACAGCAGCATACGCCGCCACCGCCTCCGTCAGCGCAACGACATACGCCCCCCCCCCAACCATCGCCGCATGAGCGTACGCCGCCGCCACCGCAAGGGGCAACCGGCAGCAAAACCTGTCCGGCCTGTGGGTTTAACATGCCCATGCATGCGGTTTTCTGTCCCAACTGTGGGTATCGCGTAGGGAAGTAAGCAGTGAAACGCGGGAGCATGGCTCCCGCATTCCAAAGTATTTCAAAACCAGAAATGCGGGAGCGTGGCTCCCGCACGCGAAAGCACTCCAAAGCGTTCCTCCGGATCTACTGCCCCGGTATCCCCGGCTCGGTCATATCGCGCACATTGAGATACTCGTCCAACTGCGCATCGCTCAACAGCCCCATCTCTTTGGTAACCTCGCGCACCGACTTGCGTTCCGCTGCGGACTGCTTGGCAACCTTGGCGGCCTGATCATAGCCGATAGCGCTGTTCAGCGCCGTAGCGATTGACGGGTTGAGTTCAAGCAGTTCCTGGCAGCGTTCGCGGTCGGCCACAATTCCGTCGAGGCAGTTCACACGGAAGGCATTGCAGCCACCCGCCAGAATGCTGATACTCTCCAGCATAGCATGCGCCATCGCGGGCATCATCACATTCAGCTCAAAGTTGCCATGCTGACCGCAGATCGTGACGGTTGTGTGGTTGCCCATCACGCGGGCACAGACCATCATTACCGCCTCGCTCATCACCGGATTGACCTTGCCGGGCATAATCGAGGAGCCGGGCTGAATGGCGGGCAGCCGGATCTCGGCCAGGCCGCTGGTAGGACCGCTCGAGAGATGGCGGAGGTCGTTGACAATCTTCAGCAGCGAGACGGCCAGCGTATTGAGCGCGCCGGAAGCCATCACATACGCATCTTTGGCGGCCTGGGCCTCGAAGTGGTTTTCGGCCTCGTGGAAGGAGAGGCCGGTCGTCTCCACCACATAGTTGATCGTCTTCTCAGTGAAGCCGGGCGGGCAGTTGATGCCGGTGCCGGTGGCGGTACCGCCGAGAGCCACTTCCGCCAGTTCCTCGGAGGCAAACTTCAGCCGAGCAATATTCTTGCCGATCTGCGCAGCATACCCGCTAAACTCCTGACCGAGCCGCACCGGGGTCGCGTCCATCAGGTGGGTGCGCCCGCTCTTGAGCACATCGTCAAACTCCTGCGCCTTGGCCTGCAGCGCATCCTGGAAGGCCGTCAGCGCGGGGATCAGCTCGCGCTCGATAGCGACGCGGGCCGAGATATGCATGACGGTCGGGATGATATCGTTTGAGGACTGGGACATATTGACATGGTCGTTGGGGTGAATAGCTTTGCTGCCGCGCTTACCGCCGACCTTCTCCGATGCCAGGGTCGAGATGACCTCGTTGGCATTCATGTTGGTGGAGGTGCCGCTGCCCGTCTGGAAAATATCCAGGATGAATGAGTCATCCAATTTACCGTCAATAACTTGCTGGGCCGCTTCGATAATCGCGTTGGCCTTGTCGTTATCGAGAAAGCCGAGATCCCGGTTGGCCCTGGCAGCCGCCTGCTTGACAATACCGAGCGCCTGAACAAATCGGCTGGGGAACCGCATACCGCTGATAGGAAAGTTGAGAACGGCGCGCTGCGTCTGCGCTCCATAAAGCGCATCGGCTGGAACCTGCATCTCGCCGAGCGAGTCCTTTTCGGTCCGGTACTGACCTGTCGTCATAGCAATTACCGCTCCTTTGCGTCTCAAAAGGCTACCTATGGTTGCCTACACCTGAATTCTTGCGGGCCGGGACGGATGGTGTGATGAGAGGACTGCAGTCCCGTGTAGACCAACCGGCGGGTGCGGGGCTGGTCGGAACATGCAGCACACGGTTACGTCTACACGCTGCGTGCTGTCTATAGTAAGCGGTTTTGGGGATACGTCAAGCAGGCGGGGCAAGACGCCGTTACCACGAAGCTCACGAGCCGGAAACCCCATACCTTCTGTTCACAGAGAACTAAGCACGTTGTGTGAAGTACTCCATCAACTCACCCGACAGCAGTGTAGGCTTATTTGACTAATTAACACGAGTTATGCAGTCACGAACCCAGGAGGGAATCTCGCCTCCGGCAGGGCGGAAGATTCCATCTTTTTTCACAAACAATTTGCACAGAGTGCAAATTGTTTGTGAAAAAAGAGAAAAAGTACCATGCTGCCGCAGGCGAATCGGGCCATTACCGTGCGCAAACGCCCAGTTTGCAGACCCACCGCATAACTCGTGTAATTAATTATGAAGCTGTCAGTTCACTGCTGCGGGTAATTGCAGATATCTCAACTTTCGCCCCTCTCGCGTACTTTCGTTCTTTCGTGGTCCAGATGTTCAACCACGCAGCAACCGCAGAAATTATTCCCCTGGTACGAAATATGCAACATCCCAGGCATACGACATACTGAGAAGAGAGCAGCGCCGCAAGCCCGCCCCGGCTCAACCGGCGCCGGTAGCATCAGGAGGTGACACCATGGGGCTTACCCTGAACAACCCGGCTTTTCGTGAGGGTGAGATGATTCCGCAGCAGTTTACCTGTGATGGGCAGGATATATCGCCCGAACTACGCTGGAGCGATGTACCGAATAATACCCGGAGCTTCGTGCTGATTATGGATGACCCGGACGCGCCGAGTGGTACATTTACGCACTGGATTCTTTTTAATCTGCCCGCAGATATTCAGACGCTCCCGGAGGAGGGCAGCAGTCTGGGCACCATCGGCAAGAATGACTTTGGCAAGGTGGCCTATGGCGGACCCTGCCCACCGCCGGGGGATCAGGCGCACCGTTATTACTTCGCGCTCTATGCGCTGGACATCCCCACACTCAACCTGGAAGAGGGTACCAACCGTGGCAAAGTTGAGGCAGCCATGCAGGGGCATATCGTCGGGAAAGCGCTGCTGATGGGGCGCTACGCCCGCGGGTAGGTACCCAGGTACCCCGGCAGCGCAAACAGAACGGGTGACGCGTTACAACCGCGTCACCCGTTGCCTTGCTCGGCACCTGCTTTCCGATCAGGCCAGCGGCAGGCGTAACTCCACCGTTGTGCCCGCCTCAACCGCCGAGCGAATGCGGAACTCCGCACCGATCAGCCGTGCTCGCTCGCGCATATTGGTCAACCCCAGGTTGTTGCGCTTACTCGAATTCGCCTCAACCACATCCAGGTTAAAGCCCCGGCCCCGGTCGCGCACGCTGGCTACCAGATGGCCCTCTTCTTCGTAGAGATAAATCGTAATCTCCGGCGATTCCGAATGTTTGCGCGCATTGTTCACCGCTTCCTGGATAATAATAAACGTCGCGGCTTCGATCTCATGCGGCAGACGCGGAACCGCAAACGGCGCTTCCAACCGCAACTGGATCTCATTCGTGGGATCGCGCCAGCGGGCCACATACTGTTGCAGCGTCGTCAACAACCCCTGGGTTTCCAGGCCGAGGGGCCGCAGTTCAAACAACAGCGTGCGAATGTCATGACTGGTCTTGTTCACCAGTTCGGCCAGCGTATCCAGTTCACCGCCGACCCGCTCGGGCATGGCCGTAAGCAGGCGCTTGATAAACTCGATATTCATCGCAATGGCGGCGATACTCTGGGTTGGCCCGTCGTGTAGATCGCGGGCGATGGCGTGTCGGACCTCCTCCTCCTTATTGAGCAGACGGTCGCGCTCGCTCTTCAGGCTGCGGTAGAGCCGGGCATTCTCGATAGCAATGCCGGCCTGAGCCGCCAGGGTCGTCAGCAGGCGCATATCCCGCTGCGTAAACGACGTTCCGCCGCGCTTGTTGAGCAGTTGCATCACACCGACAATCCGATCCTTAAACTTCATCGGCACACAGAGGATCGAGCGGGTAATAAAATCGACCTCGCGCCCGATGGCATCATACCAGCGCGGGTCTTGCTCAACATCGTTCACAATCTGGCCCAGGCCATGCGACAATACCCATCCGGCAATGCCTTTATCGGCGGGCATACGCAGTTCTTGTTCTTCATCGGCCAGTTGGAGCACCAGTTCATGCCGCTGTTCATCCAGCATAAAGATCGAACAACGCTCGGCATTGACCACTTCGGGTACCCGCCGGATAATCTCGTTCAGCAGGCTGGCGAGGTCCAGGTTAACGGTCAGCGACTGGCCGATCTCATAGAGCAGATGCAGCTCCCGCAGATCGCGCTCGGCCCGGCGCAGAGTCGCCAGTTTATCAGCTTCACCGCCAATCGCGCGTACCAACAGAATCATCCAATCTTCGTCCGGCTTCAACTCGGTGGAAGAAGCCACCTGCTTATCCAGGGTTGACTCAGTAACGACCAGGTGCAGCAGGCCCACACCCTGGCCGCTGCTCTGGAGCGGCAATTCCAGCACCTCGCGTCCGTCCTCAAGCGGGTAGTAGCCAATGGTCGGCTCATTGCTGGCGGCATCACGCCGGGCCGAGTCGGTGCGCGCCTGCTGAATCAGCGTGCGTGCCTCCGCATCCAGCGGACCATGCTCCAGGCTGACAACCTCACCGTGAGGTGTATGGTAAATCAGCGCCCCCGCCTGAGCGGGCCAGAAGGCCACCAGTCGCTCAAGCGATGCGCCAAGCAGTTCGGCAACATCATGGTAGCCCCCAGCAATCAGGAGCTGGCTGAGGGTCTCCAGTTGACGTGGATCAAGTGTCAGAGGGGACATACATACCTCGTAGGCGAGCGTAGCGTCTGCACCGTCTACTGTACTGTACCTATCACTTCACTATTGTAGCATATCTGCTGTTCAGGATCTCCTATTCTACGACGGCAGATCGTTTATGTCAATACTTCTAGATTACAAATCGATTGATGCGCCCTCGCGGGCGCAACCCGGCAACCCCACAATCCGGGACGATCTTGACAAGCACTGGAAATCTCCTGATACTGCTTACAGCAAGAATAAACAAACACCAGGACAAACAGTTGTCCCATGCTGCTGTGGGCTGCACCGGCACTCGGGATGGACACCAGACAGAGCATACCGCCGCCGGCGTAGACCGTTTCAAGGGCGGACACCGGACTCTCAGGTGCCGGCTTTTTATGGTACGTGATCGATCTTTTTCACAAAACATTTGCATTCTGTGCAAATGTTTTGTGAAAAAGAATGAAATCTTCCGCCCTGCCGGAGGCGAAATTTCCTTTTGGTTCGTGACCGCGTAAGTCGTGTAATTGACAGGAGTTACGCGGTGGGATTCTGTTCCGACCTGGTGTCAGGTCCGAACGCCCGATTCGCCTGCGGCAGCATGGTACGTTCTTTTCTTTTTCCGCCCTGCCGGAGGCGAAATTTCCTTTTGGTTCGTAACCACGTAAGTCGTGTAATTGACAGGAGTTACGCGGTTGATCTACAAACCGGATGTTTCACCCAATGAAAGCCGGCTTCGCCTGCGGCAGCATGGTACTCTTTTTATCTTTATCATAAAAAAGTTTGCACAGAGTGCAAATTTTTTTATGATAAAGATCGGGAATCTTCCGCCCTGCCGGAGGCGCATCGGGCCGTTCATCCAGATGAACACCTGATTTGGAACCGACCGCGTAACTCGTGTTATATGAAAGCCTTACCCTGCGGCCAACTCAAAACTCAAAACTTAAAACTCAAATCTGCCTGCGCATGCCGGCAAGAAACCCCAACAGCAGCCCCCGGAATGCGCGCGGCGCTTCAATATGCGGAAAGTGACCGCAGTCGGGGATGATCACCAGACGGGCGTCCGGGATCTCCCGCTGCGCGATTTCGCCATATGTCGGGGCGAAGACGCGGTCGGCAGCGCCCCAGATCAGCAGCGTCGGGCAGCGCAGTTCATTCAACCGGGACCGCAACCCCGTGCGATGCAGGTCGGTAGCATCGTAGTGGCGGCTGATGGCCCGCAGTGCGCGGCGGCTATCGGGAGCGCCCAGCGCCGCGCTGAAGCGGTTCACCCGTTCCGGAGTAACATGCGTTTCCGGGTGGGCAAAGGCGGTGTTTAGCAGCGCACGCACACTGAAGGGCTGCGCCGAGAGTCGGAGCAGCGCCGGGCCGAGCAGCGGCCATGCGCCGGCCCGGGTCAGCGGTGACGGCACGATAAAGCCGTCACTGTCCACCAGCACCAGTTGCGTCACCCGGTCGGGATGCAGCAGACTGGTTGCCAGCGCCAGTTTACCCCCCAGCGAATGCCCAACCAGCGTTGCCTGTTCCAACCCCAGTGCATCCAGCAGCCCGGCATAAAGATCGGCATAGAGTTTGAGGGAGTAGGGCGCGTCACCGGGCTTATCCGAGCGCCCAAAACCGAGCGCATCCACGGCAATCGCCCGATAGCCCTGTCCGGCCAGAAACTGCAACGTTGGTTGCCACTCCTCCGCATCACCGGCAAAGCCATGCAGCAGCAGGACCGGCGGCCCCGCGCCGGAATCGAGCGCATGGATCGGATACCCCTGAACACTGACAAAAGTTTCCAATACTACCCTCCTACGTGCTGCCGGTTGCATACACGGCCTGTGCTACAATAGTCGATAGCATAAAGTTCACAAGTTCGTGACAAAGAATGGCCGAGCGTTCACTAACTGAAATAGTTCAGATTATAGCACGCCAGCGCGGGCGCGGCGGGCAGAGTCCGCTGCTGCTGCTGCATACGCTGGAAGCCCGGGCCGGTGGGCGGATCAGCCACCTGCCGATTAATCAGCGCCTGGAGCAGGCCTGGGTCGCGCTGAAGGGTGAGCCGTTTCGCCCACACCAGTCGCTGGCGCTCTCGTCGTTGCGGCGCGGGGAGCCGTTTGCTCTGGTAGGTGGTGGTCCCGCAGCCCGCCAGACATTATACCTTTTACTGCAAGATACGCTCCGGGATACCAGTCAATCGCGGGCGCTGCTGCTGCTGCCCGATGATGCCACGGCGGCGCTCTGCCTGGCGGAGCTTGAGCATCTGAACAGCGCCCTGGGAACCGCCCTCACCTTTGCCCAGATCACCCGCGGGCCACTGCCCCGCCAGGCTTCCCTGGCGCGCGTGCTGTTTGCCACCCCGGAGACGCTGCATGGCCGGCTGCTGCGCTACCATGATCGCGCCTGGCAGCGCTGCTGGGCCAATCTGCATCTGATCGGGCTGATTGATGTTGACCGCTACAGCGGTGTGGCCGCCGACCATCTGGGGGGGCTGCTGCTGCGCAGTGCTCGCCTGACCGCGCCCACCGCGCCGCTCTTCCTGGCCGCAACCCTGGCGGAAGCCACGAACGCCGATATGGTGCTGGCGCAGATGACCGGCCACCCCTGGCGCATTATCACGGTTGATGACACGCCGCTGGCACCGCGAACATTGGGCATCTGGCACGCGGATACCAACCGTCTGCGTGATGCTGTGGCGCTGGCACAGGCTTACCGGCGCGAGGACTATACCGTGCATATCACCTGCAGCCCGTTGGAAATCCCCCTGATGTGGCAGTTGCTGGGCCGCAGCGGGCATGGCATCAGCGTGGGCGCAGGACTGCAGCCGGCGCAGGTACAGATTATGGCGGGCTATCCCGGTTCGCATGCGCTGTTCCGCAAGGCGCTCAACAGCGATGCGCAACTGATCCTGCTGCTGCTGGGCAACTGGCCCGCCGAACGCACGCTGGCCCGCCTGACCCGCGACAGTTCCGGCAGTTCGCCCCTCCTTGAAGATCCACCCACCGACTGGGCCGTCCCCATGTCCAATGCCTATGTCGCCGCGCAACATCTGCTCTGCGCCGCAAGTGAACGCCCCCTGACCGCCGGCGAAGTGGCGGCATGGCAGGCGGATGATCTGATCGCGCGGCTGGAGCGGCAGGAGCAACTGGTCGCGCTCCCCGATACGGAGATTGTCTGGCAACCCCTGCCGGGCGGCGATGATCCCTACGAAGGATTTAGCCTCGCGTCCGCCGGCGTGCCCACCAGTTTCCTCGTCGATGAGCAGGGACAGCAGTTGGCGCTGTTTGATCCGTCCGCGTTTGACCGCTGGGGTTTCGTTGGCGCAGCACTCCCACCGGGGCGCGGCATCTTCCGCGTTCTGGAGCGGAATGACGAAACCGGTGAGCTGACGCTGAAAACTGAACCGGGGGAGCGCGTCACCTTCCCGCTGCGCCGCTGTAGCGTGAGCATGCGTGACGAACGCAAGCAGCGCACGGTGCGCAACCGGGCGGTGGGATGGGGGCGGGTCGTGGTCGAGGAGGAGATCTATGGCTACCGCGAGGTGAAGGTCGGCAACCCGCCCGCCGAGTGGGTGCTGCCGGCACCCGTGCAGACGCGCTGGGTCGCGCCGGCCGTCTGGATCGATCTGCCTGTGAACCTGCCGGCGGAGGGGCAACTGGTGGGCTGGTCGCTGGCGGCGGCCCTACCGCTACGGGTGCTGTGTGATCAGATCGACAGTATCCCGGCCTATGATCCCGCACTGCGCCGGATCTACCTGATCGATGCGCAGCCGGGGGGCAACGGTCTGGCGGCCTGGATGTACGAACATCTGGAGGCGCTGCTGCCGCTGGCCTACGATATCGCCCTGGACTGCCGCAACGATCCGCTGCGGGAACCGCTGGCGCGTGCCGACATGGACTGGATGCTGACGCTGCTGGGGGGCGAAGTGGCCCTGCCGGAGCTGCGGTCGGGACAGCGGACGGCCGCACCCGTGCTCGGTACGGGCGAGTGGAGCCTGGAGATCGACGAGGTGCGGGGTGCGCCGCACAACGCATGGCCCGACCCACCCGCCGGCCCACCCGACGAGCTACCGGCCTACGACGAAGAACCGCCTGTGCCGCCGGCCCGCTCACGCCCAACCACACCTCCCGCCACAGAGCCGGCGGCAGCTTCCACTCCCCGGCGCAAACCTGACGCCGAACCGGAGCCACGGGAGGAGAAAGCCCGCGGACGTGCGGCCGACGCCGAAAGTAAGCCGAGAACGCGGGGACGATCCACAGCGCAGAAGCAAAATCAGGCGGAGAAGCAACCCCGCAAGCCGCGCCAGTCGCGGGCAAAAAAGCCGGCACAACCGCCCGAGGCGGCGTCCCCACCACCCACGCAACCGGCCGGGCAGCCCGCCCCGCCACCGCCGCCGGAGCAGCAACCGCCCCGCCCGGCTAAACCTACTGCGCCGCCCCCAGAGCCCCCACCGGAGCCCGCACCCGACGCGGCGGCGATGATTGCGCGTATGCGGCGGCTGCGCGAACAGCGGGAAGCCGCCGCGCGCGCCGAACGCCCGGCGACCACGCCACAGTCACCCGCGCCGACCGGGAAGCCGGTGGAGCCACGCTTCCAGGTGGGCGACGAGATCTTCTGCCTGCCCTACGGCTATGGCACCGTGAAAGCAAGCCGCAGCGAGGGGGGCAAGGAACTACTCGACATCGACTTCCCCGACCATGACATGCTCACGCTGGACCCGGCGGTCAGCCATGTGCGCCGGGTTGAGCCGCCGACAGGTGATGAGGAAGATGTGCTTTAGCGGAGAACCAGGAACAGAGGAACAGAGAACAAAACGCGCTCATCACATCCTTATCGGCGCAGGTGTTTGTTCTTTACTCTTTGTTCTTTGTTCTTGCGATCTTTTGACATCCGGGGGGGCATCGATTATACTTCAGGGGTAATGACCTCGTAGCTCAATTGGATAGAGCGTCGGCCTCCGGAGCCGAAGGTTGTGGGTTCAAGCCCCGCCGAGGTCGCCAGATGCATAATGGCAACCCGCAGTAAAAGCTGCGGGTTTCCTCATGAAATGTTGCGGGTTTCTTGAGGCGAATAGTTGCGGGTTTCTCGCCCGCGCTATTCGATTGTGGATAAAGTCTTTCATACCGCTCCTGTACCACATATTTGCTGCATGTGCCCCCCCTAACCGTCATGTGCTAACTATCAAGCCACTTGAGGTGCGCTTTCACCTCATCAACCAGCGCATGCTTATCAATATGATGGATATCATCGACAACAATTGCACGGATGGGCCGTTCGGCAAGTTTCCGGTCGACCTTCTTCCGGAGTGCTTCGAGTTGCTTTTTGCCAAAGCGTTCTGCGCTGTCGGCTTCATCCGCACGCGAGCGAACTGGTGTATAGGCCGGGGCAAACATGATGTCGAGTGTGTCAAGTATGCGGGCCAGCACCATGTGCGACATCGAGCGATATTCATCTGAGGGGGGAGAGAGCCAGATATGGACGACCTCATGGGAACGAACCACACATGATGCGGTCGCTCTCCACTGCTCCATCAGGGCCGTTTTGCCACTTCCAGCAGGGCCGAGCAGGGTGCAAATGCGGGGCACCTGCGATACCACATGCGCGCGATTCCGGACACTGTGATCGAGGCTTGCGATGAGATCATCCATGCCTTTCGGTGGAATATAGAGGTTCTGCGCGCCGAAGTACATAGGCTTCCTTGAAAGCTCCCATAGCGCTCGTGCTAGAACAAGTCATCCCAGGATGTATCAATAGGTTCCTCTGGTTTCGATGGCGCTGTTTTGCGTCCTGATTTCTGCTGCTGCTGGTCTGTTGCCCCCGCCTCGGCGGGAGATGGTTGTGAGGATACAGCAGTATCTTCTGCGCTGTCGTGAGTGTCGGAAGACCCTTGCGCATGCTCCTTTGGCAGTCGGTATTTCCCGCTCACTGTTGCGTTGAGGCGTTCAGGCAACGCACTACGTTTGTCGGTAATCCGTTGGATCAGGTGCGCTCGTTCGCTCTCACGACGCTCCCGGAGTTTCTTCACCATGCGCCCGCGCGCTTCCATCCATTGCTCAACGGTAAACGGTATCTCACGCTTGGGGATAGCGCGATACCAGGTGCCATCCAGATTGACCTCGACGACATCATTCCATGCTTCTTCGGTCCAGTCTTCAAGATCATCATATTCATTATCTTATTTGACATCGATGAATACATCCATTTCATGTTTGATCTTCTCTAATGTAAAGAGTTTCGATGGGTCTTTGATTGCTTTGCGAATGGTAAAGCGATTTCGCTTGTTATAATATCCTGGCAGTCGTTTGAGAAAGCGCTGCAAGCTCCGATACAGGCGCTCTTTCCGCCCACGTCCCCACGGCTGTCCTGCTATGGAAACATGCATTTGAATGGCGGATTCTTCGGACGCAGTCAGCCGAGGCAAATGCTGTTGCATATGCACGAAGCGTTTGTCATTATCGTTGTAGAAATACTCTGGACTTCTGTCTGGTTTATGCATCGCAGTGGCATAGAACGTTGCTGCACCTTCTTTCGTGAAGCTCGCCTTGTAGACATGCCCATCCTCGGCTCTTTGCTTGGTTGGAAAAACGATACGGTGGATATGAAAGTCCGAAAACTGATCGGACACATCCAACAGCGAAGCAGTGCAGATGATACCGTTATGTTGAATATAAATCGGCAAGAAGTGCTCATCCAATACCCAATGCTCATCTACTCTGGATACATCGCTTTTGCGCTTTGGTATAGCGATGCGGAGCAGGGTGTCCTGCTGGACAAAGGGCTGGAACATCTCTGCCGGCTCTTCGACTTTGCCCATAATTTTGACCGCACGATGAAAACCTGTTTTGCCCTGGTGCTTGCGCCCAGCCTCCTCAGTATGGGTGGAGTACGGCTGCTGGGGTACGGCCTGATCCAGGCGATCTGGTTTAAGCAAATCAGCCTGATCCTGGGCGCGTCGGGGGCGATGGAGCCGCTGGTGCGGCCGGCACTCTACCAGCGCCGCCCCGCGCTCCCCGGGCCGGAGTTACCGGCCCTGCCGGACAGGACGACGGCAGATGTCACCACGAACGCATAGGAGCAGGGCATTGGCATGCCCTGCTCCCCCTATCTCAGATGTAGGCTTTTTGTGGTAGGGACGCGCTTCTGCGCATCCGCCGCCCGTCCTGGTGCCGTGACTGGGAGAGGGGCCGGGGAGTGAGGGCCAGATCCCGTCTGGATGAGCGATCTTCCTGTCGTATAAAAGTTCTGTCCGCCCCTAAACCCAATACCTTTCAAATAACCGGGCTTATGTGGTTCCTTACCTGAAAGTGGTTCCTTACCTGAAAGAGGATACTGCCTCCGGCAGGGTGGAAGAAACTATCCTTTTTTCACAAAAAATTTGTTAGCCCGAATAAGTCCTGGGTCAAGTCGTGAAGGTAAGACTGGTCGTACATATGTCCGTACTACTTTTGGGTTATTTTCGCCCAGTTTTGGCCGTTTGCCACGCCGAAGTACCACAAAATGGTAATCAACGTAACCCACCGCTTATTCGCGCTAACAAAAATTTTCACAAAGTGAAAATTTTTTGTGGAAAAAGATAAAAAAGTACCATGCTGCCGCAGGCGGAACTGCACAGTAGCGTTGCAAACGCCCGGTTTGCAACGCTACTGTGCAGGTTCTGCTATTTGAAAAGTATTGCCCCTAAACCCGGTTTGTCGGTGTCTGGTTAGCGGGTCACGACAACGGCTTCATCACCGATGGTGTATTCCCGACGCGTGCCGTCCAGCCAGGTGATGATTGCCTGGCGGCCCTGCCGCTCAACCGTGAGGCCATGCTGACGGATAACGATCCGGCGGTCAAGCGTATCGGCGGGCTGGAGCGATACCTGATCCTGGGACAGGATCTGCACGCCATGCAGCCGCGTCAGCAGGTGCAGCGGCACCATTCCCCAGAGATAATCCGGATCACCCAGACCCGCGCCGGTATCGCTGTCGTAGGCTTCCCGAAAGCAGTGATCTTGCGTGAGTGAGCGCACTTCGGCCGCCATGATCCGGCTGAACAGCTCCCACGCCTCGGCAAAATAGCCATAGTCGCACAACCCCTCGCCAATCATGGTATTCCAGGGCATCCAGACCCCGCCACTCCCATCCACGTTATTACCGGCATAGGCGGGATCTTGCGCGGAGCAGTTCGGCATCCCGTAAGCCCGCCAGAAGCGCTCCGGGTCGGTGATGGTGCGGCGGACCAGCACCTCGGCGCGGGCGGCATCGGGGATACCGGCCCAGAGCGGCAGCAGTTGCGTCTGATCCTGGCGGGTATAGTCCACAAAGCTGATCCTTATCGGTTGTTGGGCAGCAACTCCCGCAACGGTAATCTGCGAGAGGCTGGAAAAGCGGCCCTCACTGGTGGCGCTGACCACCCCGCCGCCCCACCAGCCAAATGCGCCCCGGTCAAGCACCTCGGTGAGCGGCTGCTCATGCGCATCCTCACCCTGGAGCAGCACCGACACCAGCGGCGCTTCCGCTCCCTCGATCCGGATCACAACCCGCCGCGCCGGCAGCGGCGACGGGATTGGTGGAGCCATCGAGATGACTTTGCCATTGCCGCCCTCGGCCCCGTGGCTATGCTGCCACTCCCCCGGCCCCTGCGTCTCCCAGATCAGCCCCCCCGGATGCGACAGCAGCGTATCCCGGTCGCCATAGAGATAGGTGCCATGCTCCGCACTCCAGAGCGCCTCAACCATATCGCGCAACTGGTCGGCCCGGTAGGTCAGGCGGACGATATCGGCGTTGAGCGCCAGCCGCCGCTGCTCGGGCAGGAGCCGGGCAATCGCAACCAGTTCACGATGCTGGCGGTAGAGATACGCGCCCAGGTCAGGGCTGTTCGCTTTGGAGAGATCCGCGCCCTGGGACCAGGCCCGCCAGGGAACAAAGCCGGGGTTGTCGTCAAACGCACTCTGCACCGTGTGGGTCCACTCCGGAAAGCCGTCGCCGTTGCGGTCATTTGCCGGGATAAACCAGCGGTCCAGGTGGCGCAGCAGACCCGGGTAAACTTCCTGGAGAAAGTCGATATCGCCGGTGTAGTCGTAGATAATGCGCGCAAGGGTGGCAAGCAGCGGAATGCATTCCCATCCGGCGCGCTGCCCGGCCAATCCCGGCTTCCAGTCGATAAAGCCATCCTCCTGCTGGATATGCAGGTAGTTCCGCAGCACCGCCTTGCCCAGTTCCGGCGCGAAGGGCACCACGCCGGGGAGGTTCACATAGGCTTCGGTTGCCACCTGCCCATTCCACTGCCAGGAGTGCTCTTCGGGCTTGCCCGCGGGCGGATAGCCGCGCTCCGGGATGCGCGTGAAGACAAAGGATTCATAGGGCAGGGGCGCGTAGCCTACACCGCTGCGGTGGATATCGGGCGCGCGGCCGCCGGGGCCGGGCACTTCCGGGTAGCGGCGGGTGTCGCCGCTCCCGCTAAGGTAGCAGCGGGCCGCCATCCGGTAGGCACAGGCTATCGCGGCGTCCCAGGCGGCATTGCCGGTCTCGATCTGTGGAATGTTGGCGCCGGCGAGCCGCTGCCGGGCCAGTTCCGTCGTCCAGTCGGTCGCCAGGATTTCCTGGGCCACGCCATGCAGCGGTGTGCCGGCGGCCTCCTCCCGCTGCGGCGTCAGCAGGCCAAACAGCAGGACGCGCCGCTCATCCGGGGCCAGCGTGATCTCCCGGTCGTGGGAGATAGTCCAGACCGGACCATCCGGCAGCGGAAAGGCATCATACGGGCCGGCCTCGGCCCAGAACAGCACCAGTTGCAGCGGTACGGTGTAGACAAACGCGCCATGCGTGGCCTCCTCCAGGCGGAACTCCGCAACCGGGGCAGTTGTCACATCGGTTGGCCGGTGGAGCCGGATCTGCATCCCGTCGGTCAGAACATACTGCGCAGGCGCATCGGCGGTGTTGTGCAGTTCGATCCGGCAGACGGCACGGTGCGAGGTGTGGGCGATGTAGGCGATCTGCGCCTGCAGATCGAGGAAGGGCCGGGTATCGATCAGGGCAAAACCGGGTCCATGGTCATGCAGTACCGGCGGCGCAGCATAGTCCGCCACTGCATGGACAACCGCGCCGGTATCCGGACGACGCCAGCGCAGATCCCACAGCATCCGCTTGCAGCGCCCGCCATAGGACGAAACCAGGCCGAGCGGTCCATCTACGGCATTCAGGGCATAGCCGGCATCATCGCCGTAATCGGTGCGGGTCAGACGGGCATCGGCGGCAATTTTGACGGACCAGGGCGTACCAGGAGTGAGCGGTATGTCAATCATGATCCTTCTTTCATCTCAACACTGAGCCCGGGAGGATCAATCGGTTGAGTCCTCCGTTGGCTGCGGTTCCAGCGGATTGCGGGCAAAGGCATACTCCTCCACAATCTGCCCACCGATGAGATGCTCCTGAATAATGCGCTCCAGGACTGCGGGCGTGCAGGAGTGGTACCAGACTCCCTCGGGATAGATCACGGCAATCGGGCCATGCTCACAAATCCGCAGGCAATTGGCTTTGGTGCGATAGACCCCGCCGTCGGCCATTGAGAGGTTTAATTGCTTCAACCGCTGCTTGAGATAGTCCCACGCCGCGACGCTAGCCTTGCGCGGCGCGCACTCCGGATCAGTCGGATCGGCGCAGAGGAAGATATGCCGGCGGCAAGTATCAACGCCATATTTCTCAGCACGCTTGCGCAGCTTCGCGTGCAGTTTGTCTTGTGAATCCATGAACAATCACATACTTCTAGACTGGAACGGGCTCCAGTAATCATAGTGACACCGTGAAAATGAATAACGACTATTATAGCCTCTGCCTGAGTGGGCTGCAAATTCGCCGGATAGGTAATGCACTGGAGTCCCGGCTGATGAAGTTTGAAAAATAGTCCGGATATGAATGAACGGGAGTCCCGGCTTCAGCCGGTTGGATGCCTGCCGGGACAGTGGCCTACTACCGGGAACGCCCGATCCGACTGAAGCCGAGTGATGTCTGAATTGAAAATTCAAACTTCATTACTGCGTAACTCGTGTTACATGCCAGGAGTTACGCAGTTGACATGCAAACCGGTCGTTTCACCCACTGGAAGCCCGATTCGCCTGCGGCAGCATGGTACGTTCTTTTTCTTTTTGACGAAAATGTGGCTCTCCGAGCCACATTTTCGTCAAAAAGATCTGATCTCTTCCGCCCTGCCGGAGACGAAATTTCCTTCCGGTTCGTGACTGCGTAACTCGTGTTACATGCCAGGAGTTACGCAGTTGACATGCAAACCGGTCGTTTCACCCGCTGGAAGCCCGATTCGCCTGCGGCAGCATGGTACGTTCTTTTTCACAAAAAATTCACAAAGTGAATTTTTTGTGAAAAAGATCCGATCTCTTCCGCCCTACCGGAGGCGATATCTCCTTCCCGAAGAGAGACCACGTAACTCCTGTACATGACCTAAACATCAGGTCAACGTGACACACTGCTGCGCGTCGGCGTGGCGGTCGGCGTAGCGGTTTGGGTCGGGCGGGGCGGTCCTACCAGATCCTGCTGGGGCACCGAGGTGGAGGTCGCCTCTTCCCTATCCGCCCCCGCGGCCTCACCCGCCATGGGTGTCTGGCGCAAGAGCACCGTGTCGGTTGAGTGCAGGAGACGCGGATCTTCGCCGGCTACGGTGCGGTTGGCAACTTCACCGAGCACTTCGAGAAAGACGTAGAGCCGCTCGGAGTATTCCGTCAGTTGCGCGATCTGCTCTTCCTGACCGGCCTGGGATGCGGCAACCGTGGCAATCGCGGCCTGATTGGTGGCCAGTTCGGCCTCAACCATGACCACCAGATCGTCAACCTCAACATCCACTTCCGCAACCTGCGTCTGGAGCAGGGCATTCTGCCGGCGTAGTGCCGCCATCTCACCCGGGCGAATACCCATGCCAATCACAATGAGCAGCATAATAAACACCGCTGCCCCAACCGCAATAGCAATCGTCCCGGCACGACCGGACCATCCGCCGGCGGTGATGCGGGACAGGGGCGAGGTCGGTCGGCCGGTCTCTTTCGGCTCGAAATCCTCTTCAAGCGGCAGGGATTGCTCCTGGGTGCCGGTTGTTTGCGTCTCCGGTTGTTCTGCCGCCGGCTCCCCGGCAGGTGCCGGCTCCGTCTGGGGATGCTCTTCTGCTATGCGTTGCTCCCCGGCAGCCGGCTGCTGGTCGGGCTGATCCGGCGCGTGCTGATCCGGCGCGTGCTGATCCGGCGCGTGAGGAGTTGTCTCCGGCTGGTCGCTCATGCTATCCTCCACAACTAGAATTCAGTCCAATGGCACTGCTACCCACTATCGTACTTAAGGTATCGTCAATTCCTGTCCCGGCCGAATAGTATCAGCCTGGTTTCCCGTCAACGCGTTGGCCGCGCGTAACTGCTCGACCGAGCGATCAAACTGCGTGGCAATCGCCGGCAGCGTATCACCCGGCTGCACCACATAGGTGCGTCCATCCGGGTTGGCGGCCTGCTGCAGCGTGGGCGATGTCGGCTGGTTCGCCTCTTCCTCCGACGTTGCTTCGGGTGGTCCCGGTGGACCCAGTTGTTCGGACGTTGCGGTCGCTGTCGGGGTGCGGGTCGGGCGCGGCGTCCGCGTAACGGTAGCAGTGGCAGTGGCAGTGGCAGTGGCAGTATCTTCCACTTCCGCTGCTTCTTCGGAGGCGACTTCGGCTGCGATTTCCGATCCGCCGGCTTCCGCTTCCGAAGTTGCCGTGACCAGCGTGCCGGCCTCGGCCTCATCCGGGATGGGCGTGTCGGTTGGTGCTGCCGGGACTGCTGTGGGTGAGGTATTTTCCACATCAAACGTTGTATCGGCAGTCAGATTGTTGAGCCGCTCGATAAAATTTACCAGATCCCGGGTGCGGTCGTCCAGTTCATCAATATTGGTTTGGATACGCGCTAGTTCCTCCTGTCGCCCCGCCTGAACCGTTGCAATGACCGCCAGGTTCATACGCTCTTCGCCGACCTCTTCCTGTAACGCTGAGGCGGTGGCAACCTGCCGACCCAGGTCGCTGCTCAGGCGGTCCAGATCTTGAGCGGCCTGCTGCACCACAGCCAACTCCGCAGTGATAGTCGCAATCTCCGCGTTATTGCCGGATGCCGCCTGGGACAACGCGGCGACCTGTGCCTGGAGCGTGCGCTGTTCGATACGCAGATCGCCCACTTCCCGGTAGGGTTGGACCAGCACATTGCCGAACCCGATGGTGACAACCAGACTGATGGCGAACAGGGCCAGAATGACCGCCAGAGCCAGCATAACGGCGGCAGCCAGGAAGCGCCCCATGCGGGAGCGGAGCGCCGGCTGCGGCTTCTCCGACTCCGGGGAACCGGGCTCCGGTTGCTCCGGCTGCTCCGGGAGGTCTGGCTCCTGTATTTCCGGCGCGGAACGCTCCTCCGGGTAGGCAGACTCCGAACTGACCGACTTGAAATCGTCGCTCATATATCCTCCAGACAATGCCGGGTTTTCCAGCGGGCGGTATGGGTGACACGATTGTATCGAGATCTCTGCTTTCGTCAAGCGTGGGGCGGGGTGTTCATATCTATAATACGCGCGGGAGGGACGCATGCAGGACATGCGAGAAAGGAAGTTCTCGCATATCATCAACCTCCCAGAGATGCTCAACCAGATTGAAGTGGAGGCTATAAACTAATTGTACAATCAGGCGGATATGCTCAGGCACCTGCAACCCTGCCGATGTGTATTGGCCCGCGCCATCAATCTGCATCACGACAAAAAATCCTTTACAATCGGCTGCCACACAATATTTTTTTATGGAAAAACTAGTGTGGTCTTTTTTTATGGCCGGGGCAGCAAATAAGTCTAGTCGTCCGGCTAATTTGCAGGGTGAAAAACCTTCCAGGTGACTGTTTTTAATCCACCGAGTGCAATGGTATGAACATGCGCTGAAAATAAACGAACGGTGAATCAGATCTTTGATATGATATAATGTTATAATTGCTGCTCAATCCTGAATGCAGTAGACGGTTAGATTACTGTCAAGTAGTTGACCTGTGCTCTTCAGCATGAGTTGACCCCGGAAGGCTTCAGGCACTTTGCCCTATGAAGTTACACCGTAGTATCAGGCGAGATCTTAATCTATAGAGAAATGGCAGTTAGTTACAGAACTTACGCGGTTGAGATCCAAACCGGACGTTTGACCCGATGGAAGCCTGTTTCGCCTGCGGCAGCATGGTACTTTTTTATCTTTTTTCACAAAAATTTTGCACTATGTGCAAAATTTTTGTGAAAAAAGATGGCTTCTTCCGCCCTGCCGGAGGCGACATGAGCTTCCAGATCAGGGACCGCGTAACTCCTGTTAGTTACGCTCGCTTGCATTCCGAAGACGTGATAACCTTGCGTGATAACCTTGATGGTAATTAGTCCTACAACGAGATTTTTTTCTTACCGCAGAGACGCAGAGGTCGCAGAGATGACCAGGATCGGATGGACTGATCAGCGTGCTCTGTGGCTGCGGCACGCATGATTGTAATACATGCTCGTTGTAGTACTAGAGTCATAGAACAGGTAAAGATCTATGAACCTGCAACTACAGATCTACACCCTGACACCCCTATGGACGGGAGGTGTCATCCCGGGACAGATGGAGCGCGTCCACGCGAGCGGCATTATTGGGAGTCTGCGCTGGTGGTACGAGGCGATTGTACGCGGGTTGGGGGGAGAGGTGTGTGATCCGACATCTGCTACCTGTCACTTTGATGAAAAGGCGTATGCAAAAGCAAAGGAACAGGGAAAAACGGGTTCTGAGGCACTGAGCGCGGCTGGGCTGTGTGCTGTATGTCAGGTGTTTGGGGCAACAGGGTGGCAACGGCGCTTTCGCCTACGGATTGATGCCCAGACCAGTGCAGCCTGGCAGCGTCCTCGCGATATGCTGAATGTGCGGCCGCCGGATCGTTCACGCGGATGGTTTTTACCGCCCGGCTACATGGGTGATCTAACGTTAACTATCTCTAGTGATCAACGCACATGTGAGCAGATAGCGGCGCTGTTTCTGTTTTTGGAACAGTGGGGTAATATTGGGGCTAAACCACAACTGGGGTATGGTCTGTTCCGGCTAGAAAATCGCACCGAGTTATTACAACTGGTGCATAAACAAGATGATGTATGGCAGTCAGGCACTAAAGCGCATCAGGATAACTTGCCCGACCTGCGCCGCTTCGGGTTTTTTCGCTTTCGCTTTCAGCCGGATAAGCCCGATTGGTGGAGTTATGTTGATGGTCTGGAGCGACTGATGGGCCGGCGTGATACGGCTCAGGCAGTGCAGACCTTGCTCCGGCAACATACCGTTCCGGTCATGCCTGCATTCAAGAATGCCTGGCGCTTTCAGCAGTGGCAAGGCCCTTTTCGCGTAGAAAAGAATCTATTTGGTACTGTTGATAAGAATGAACGGATACGTAGTAAAGTCGCGATCAGTTGGGCATATCAACACCAGGATGCCTGGGAAATTCGTGGCTGGGCCTGGTTGCCGCAACTGAACGATGTCTATGCGCAACAACTGTGGAACATTATCTGCGACCCGGAAATCTGGCGCGAGATCTTGAAGGTGCAACAGGGTGTGCTGGAAACCTGGCCTGACACCCCGGTATTTGCAACGCGGAGTTCAGCGGCCGTACAAGATTGGGTAACGGTGAGACATGATTGATAAACTGGTAATTCACCGCTTTCGCGGGATTCGGCAGGGGGTTCTGGAAAACTTTGGACGGCTCAACCTGCTGGTTGGACCGAATAACAGTGGCAAAACGGCTGTGTTAGAAATGCTCTATCTGCTGGGCGTAAGTGGCCGCGGCGGTAGTCTGCTGGCCGAGAACCTCTCATCAGCCGATGTGCCGGAGGCGTATGTGCCGCTGCCGTCCGACTTCCTGGGCTACAAACCATTACCGCGTCTCTGGCGGCGACATGGCAAGCCGGCTGCCTGGGAAGCGAGCCCCGGTAATCTCACCGAACAGGGCTCACTCATCTACAATCTCACAGAACTTCCGAAAGAGCATCCGCTCCGTTCGTTCCGCCTGATCCTGCCTCCATCAGAAAGGGTGGAAGACTACGGCGGCTTTAACCAGGAGGATGTAGAGACAAACGCCCTCTTTGTGTTGCCGTTCGCCGAGGGGTTCCCGGAGGGGTTTCCGCCGGAACTACTGCCGGCCGGCATGCAAAACGAGGTGGTGGCGGCTACTGCCGCTACCCGACTGGCCTATCTCTGGTATCCGCCCTTTGTTAACCAGTCTGGTAACCAGGGCGTTGCGGCGAATAATCATACGTCCCAACCGCCGGATGATTACGGCTCGCTGTCTGTGTGGTCTTTGAGCGGGGATCTCCCCGCCCCCGATCATATTCTTCTCTTTGATTTCCACGCGGCACACGATCATTTGCAGCCCCCCTTCTTTCAATTTGCGTATCAACTGCCTGACTGGCCGGACAGAATTGCTGCAGCGATGGCCGGCATCTTCCCGGAGATGGACAACTGTCGGGTAGAATTTGTCCCGGCTGATGCTCTCCAGACCGGGATGGTGGGCCATATTCGGCTACCGGGACAACGGCCATTACCGATTGATGCGTTTGGTGATGGTGCGCGCCATGCCTTCAAAGTGCTGGCGGCCCTCACCGCGCTGGTAGCCGTTGCCGACGAAGAGCATCCGGCCCTTTTCCTGTGGGAAGA
>DAOTUI010000192.1:0-45057 GCA_034437035.1 Chloroflexaceae bacterium | reverse complement strand
CTGATTGGCTACACAAAACGCCGCTGCGACGATCAACGTGACCATCACAGCGGCGTTTTAAGGCATTCCAATGCTGGTGCCGGAGACGGGACTCGAACCCGTACGGGGTTGCCCCCAACGGTTTTTAAGACCGCAGCGTCTGCCATTCCGCCACTCCGGCACTGGTTCTATTATACCGCATCAATGCAAGATGTGTAGTCCGTAGTCTGTAGTCTGTAGTCCGGGTGCTGCCGGTGTGTTTCGACGGGATACGGGATACGGATATCGGGGGTACCGTCGTCCGGGTGCTGCCGGTGTGTTTCGACGGACGCCGGGATACGGGACGCCGGGATACGGGATACGGATTACGGGACGACGGATTACGGACTTCGGAGTCACGGGATACGAGATACGGGATACGGGATACGGATTACGGGATACGGGATACAGATTACGGATTACGTGGTCATCGTACCTCCAGAAACTCCCCGGCGCACCAGCCCTCCTGGTTGGCGGTGCGAACCTGCCACCAGGTATAGCCATCAGCCTCGATCGGGCCGTCCAGCACCTGCACTGCCGTGTTGCCGCTCAGGTAGGTCTGGATCGGTACATCGGGGTTACTGCTCGGTGCGGCCCGCAGCGCCAGCCCACCGCTGATATTGGGCCGCACAAATGCGGTGCGCCCCGGAGCCAGGCCATCAACCGGGGGCACGGTTGGCGTTGGTGCCGGGTCCGGGCCGGCGGTTGAGATCTGCACAGTCAGAGTCATCGTTGGGGGTACCCCGGCTGCCGGTTGGTTTGAACGGGCCTGCTGCAAAAAGACGGTTGCCGTTGCACCGATTAAGAAAATCAGGACAATCATCAGGCTGGGGGCCAGGTGAATCCGGTAGCGCCGCCAGAATGCCGGTTTACTTCCCGAAAGGTTGGGGAAGCGCTGTGGCAGCAGGCTATTCGGAACGCTCTCCGGTGGAATGACCACAACGTCATAGCGTGCCAGCAACTCGGCCACAAACTGCTGATGCTGCACAATCGTATCATACGTCAGTGTCACCGACTCGCCCCGCACAATCCGCGTGCGCAGGCGGTGCATGCGGTAGAGCCGGGCAACTTCATCGCGCGACAGGGGCCGGGTTGCGTCAACACAGAGCGCCTCCAGCAGCTTAAACCAGTCCGTGACGGCGGTTTGCTGATGCAGCAGCAGATGCGCGCGCAGGACATCTTCCAGGCTGCCCAGCAGACTGAGCAGCGCCAGTTCTGTTTGTCGCTGGCGCAGGCGGGCCTGGCTCAGGGCAAACTTATTGCGCCCGCCGGCAATTAACTCCGCCGGGGTGTTACTGTCGGGCGATGGGCTACCGGTTTCTCTGTTATCCACGCGTCTGCTTTTTCCTGACGTTATGCTTCACCGTCATTTTGCAACTCGGTCTCCAGCACCGACCGGGCCGTCTGCGGGTTGGCCTGCCCGCGCGTGGCCTTCATGATCTGACCCACCAGAAACTGGATGGCGCTGGTTTTGCCCTTGCGATACTCGGTTACAGGTTTGGGATTCTTCGCAATCACCTCGCGCGCCAGGGTGGTCAATGCATCCGTGTCACTGATCTGCGTCAGCCCTTTGTCCGCCACAATCTGCGCCGGTTTGCCCCCGCTGCGGAAGCTCTCCTCAAAGACCTGCTTGGCGACGGTGCGGGTGATGCTGCCCTTCGCCAGCAGATCGAGTAACTCGGCGATATGCTGCGGGGGCAGCCGTGTCGCCATGCTGTCGGTTGGCGCGCCGCTTTCATTCAGCAGGCGGAAGAGTTCGCCCACCACCCAGTTGGCAACATCCTTGGCGCTGCCATTGACGGCCTGCGCCTCAGCCACGGCCGCCTCGTAGTAGTCGGCAACCGGCCGCTCGCTCGTCAGCAGTTCGGCATCCTGCGTGCTCAGGCCATAGGCGGTCTCGAAGCGCACTCGCCGCGCATCGGGCAGTTCGGGCAGTTCGGCCTTGCGCGCCGCCAGCCACTCTTCGTCCAGCATCAGCGGCGGGATGTCCGGCTCCGGGAAGTAGCGGTAGTCGTGGGCAAACTCCTTGCTGCGCTGCCCCACGGTGACACCCAGCGCCTCATTCCAGCCCCGGGTCTCCTGAATAATTCGCTCACCCGCCTGGAGCGCTTTGATCTGGCGCTCCACTTCGTAGGCCAGCGCGCGCTCGACGGCGCGGAACGAGTTCATGTTTTTAATCTCAACCTTGACGCCATACTCCTGCTGGGTTGCCGGACGGATGCTCACGTTCGCATCGCAGCGCAGTTCGCCATGCTCCATATCGCCATTGTTGACGCCGATCCACATCAGGATCTGGCGCAGTTTCTGGAAGTAGCGCCGCGCTTCCTCGGGTGAGGCGATATCCGGCGCGCTGACGATCTCCATCAGCGGCACACCGCTGCGGTTGTAGTCGATCAGCGAGGTGCCGTCGCCCGCATGCACCAGTCGCCCGGTGTCCTCCTCAATATGCAGGCGCTCAATGCCGACCCGCTTGGGGCTGCCGTCATCGCCCTGGATTTCGATCCAGCCGTCGCTGCAGAGCGGCTGATCGTACTGCGTGATCTGATAGCCCTTGGGCAGGTCCGGGTAGATATAAGATTTCCGCGCAAAGATCGATTGCAGATTGATCGTACAGTTAATTGCCAGACCGGAGAGGGCAGCCATCTCGATGGCGCGCCGGTTGACGACCGGCAGCGACCCCGGCAACCCCAGGCTCACAACGGAGGTACGCGAGTTGGGATCACCCCCGGCATAGTCGGCGCTACAGGCATCAAACATCTTTGACACGGTGCGCGCCTGGGCGTGAACTTCTAAACCAATTGTGGTAAGGTATTCTGTCATTGGGGCATTCCCTGGGTTGGTTCAATAACTGGCGCAAACCCGCCGGTAGCGGTGACGACCAGCCGCGGTTGACCGCAGCATGTAGCGAACAAGATCGGGCACGGGCTGATTGCTAAATATTGTACCACATGCGCCCGCCGTTACCAGTTTGCATACGATTGTCGGAAGTGGCAGTTGTTGTGGTAGACTGATCGTAACACCAGTTATTTCAAACGACTTACGCGGTTCGTTTCAAATCAGGCGTGTGCCTGGATGAACGGTCCGACTCGCCTGCGGTAGCATGGTACTGTTTTGTCTTTTTCACACAAATTTTTGCACATCGTGCAAAAATTTGTGTGAAAAAGGATGGTTTCTTCCACCCTGCCGGAGGCGAATCTCATCCGCTGGATGTATGACCGCGTAAGTCCTGTTATTTCACCAACCAGGAGCGGCGATGATGCGACGGAGTGGACACATACCGTGGCGGGTTATCGTGGCTGTCGGCGGGCTGTTTCTGGCAGCCGTCGTTCTCGCTATCGTTAGCAGCCTGCATCTGGACGCCTGGCGGTTTGGCCTGGCGCGGCAGCGCTGGGAGGCGCGCCCCTTTTCCCGCTACCAACTGGTGCTTGAGCGCAGCTTTATTGCCGCCGAGCGCGGGCAGATCGTGATGCACTGCCGTCAGACGGTCGAGGTTGAAGCCGAGCAGATTCGGCGCATTGTGAACAGCACCTGCGCGCCGCACATGACCGTCAGCACTATTTTTGCCCGCTTTGAACCGCATGTGACCGGCCCGGTGACGCTGCGCCGCTGTGGGCATGGTGGCTGCACCTGTTATGCCGGTCAGGTGACCGCCGACTATGATCCTGAGTTGGGCTATCCCCGGCATATTCGGCTGGTCTGGCGGAATGTAACGCCCGGCGCGGGGCAGCGCCTGCAGCAACTGCTGTCTCATCTGCCGGGTATCTGGCGCAGGCAGGCCCAGGCGTTGGTTCAGGCACGCAACCCCTGTGATGCCGGCAGCCTCTCGCACCCTTCCTTTTTCCAGTCGGCCCACAACGAAGATCTGCGCATCATCTCGCTGACACCCCTGCCGTGACGCCGGCCTCACTGCCTGCCTGGCGCATCCGTACAGCCAGGCTCACGGGTAATCCAGTTGCTGACAACCGGGTGAATCTCGTCGGCTGCTTCGTCGAGGACGTGCCCCGCATCCGGATAGAGGATAAGCTGCTTGGGTTCGTTCGCAATGCCGTAGGTGTACTCGGAGCAGCGCGGTGAGAGGACCGGGTCCGCCGTGCCATGCAGGAGCAGGATGGAGCAGCCAGGAGCCAGATGCATAACCGCGTCAACGCCATAGCTCTGCGTTGCCAGGGTGACAACGGTGCGGACAGCCGGCTCTTCAACTGCGGCCTGGATGACCACCGCCCCGCCAAAGGAGTGCCCCGTCAGCGCAATCTGATCAATGCCGCGCTCCTGCAGGTAGCTCACGCCCACACGCACATCAAAGACCGCTTCCGGCAGGCTGCGGGGGTCGCGGAACTGAATGCGTAGCGAGTTAATGCCCTGATCCACAAACTGCTCGCACAACCGGGGGTAGAGGTTGTCCGCCGGGGTATCCCAGCCACCGCCGACGCCCCCCACCCAGATCGCCCCGCACCGGGTGGGCCGGGATGCCGGGTAGAAGCGGCCGGGCACCGTGCCCCGCGATGTTGTGAGCAGGAGTGGTTGCATAGCGCCCTGCACCTCTCCCGCCTGTACATTGCTGATACATTCAGTTGAATGTCCCATAATAATTCTCCCTGATATGTGATGCAGATGCGCCGGACGCACCCTCTTCCCTGTTGCTTTGTGCTCTGCTGCTTTGTTTTTTGTTTGCTTTGTTCTTTGTTCTTTATACGTTCACAGGAAACAGTTTCGCAAAAACTGTGCAAAATATTGACAATTGCTGAAAAATTGTTTATACTGATTCTTAGGTTGTAGTCATACGTGGTACCCACTCACGTGACCATAAGTATAAGCATACCTCAGGAGGAAATAGAGATGACCACCACCCGCATTTCCGAGAAGACCATGGAGCTTGTCCGCAGCAATAATGTCAACATCGGCCTGGCGAATGAGAATGTTCAGGCGGTTGCCGCGATCCTGAACCGTGTTCTGGCCGATGCGCATATTCTTTATATCAAGACGCGCAACTACCACTGGAATGTCACCGGGCCGCTCTTCCATAGCTTGCACGAGATGTTTGAGGAGCAGTATGACGGCCTGGCCGACGATATTGACGATATCGCCGAGCGGACGCGCGCCATCGGTGCGCCGGCCATCGGCACTATGACTGAGTTTCTCCAGCATACCACCCTCAAAGAGCAGCCGGGCGATTACCCTGATGCAATGACCATGGTCGCCAACCTCATGGCGGATCACGAGGCCATCATCCGCAGCCTGCGCAAAGATCTGCGTGCCTGTGACGAGCAGTACGATGACATGGGTACCAGCGATTTCCTGACCGGCCTGATGGAGAAGCACGAGAAGACTGCCTGGATGCTGCGTGCGTTGCTGGAGGAGCGCGCCTGAGGCTGCAATTAACTCGGTTTTGTAGAATACACTACTCTTGCGCGGAGCTATTGTTACTGACGGTAGCTCCGCGTCTGCTGTTGAAGGGTAGTGCTTGCAGACTATGCCCGGTCCCCGGCCATAATTACACTCCCTGCCTGTAACTGCATAATCTGGGCCGGCGTAGCGATGGGTAGCCCCCGCTGCACCAGACCCGCGCGCCCATCCTGAAACTGCTTCTCGACCACAAACCCGGCCACTACCAGTTTCGCACCCGCCTCGGCGATAATATCGGCCAGCGCTAGAGCCGTTCCGCCCTGTGCCAGGAAATCATCAACCAGAGCGACCCGCATTCCCGCCGTAAGGTAGCGCTCCGCCACCCGCAGCATAATCTGGCCGCCGCGTGTGGGCGAGGCGATGATCCGCGCCAGGGGTGGTGGTGGGCCGTCAGGTGCATATTTCTTTGCATAGACCAGCGGCAGGTTGAGCACGCCGGCGGTTGCCAGGGCCGGCGCAATGCCACTGGACTCGGCGGTCAGGATCAGCTCCGGCCTAAAGCGGTGGATGCGTTCGGCCATGGCCTGCCCCAGATCGCGCATAAACAGCGGTTCGATCCGATGGTTCAGGAAATGGTCAATGCGTACAATCCGGTTGTCCACCACGGTTGCCTCGCGTCGAATACGCTCCACCAGGGGTAGAAAGGGCGCATCGCAGGGCACGACGGGCAGGTGCGTGTACGGAGTAGCGTAGGTCATCATCACCTCTGCTTCACAGTTCAATCCGGTCTAATCCCCGAATGCCCAGGTAGAGCCCGCCCCAGACCGCCAGCACGGTCATGCCAATTCCGACTACCCAGCCGACAAAAGTTAGCATCAGCGGCAGGCGTGGGTCAACACCAAAGCTACTAACCAGGAAGGTGCCCAGGAAGGGCAGCCCCACAATAGCGGCAACGACCAGCAGCAGATAGAAGGAGTAGAGCAGCAACGAGAGACACCCTGCCTGAAAGGTCGTCTGCTGTTGCGGGTTTTCCCAGTCGAGCCGCGGGAAAACCGCGCCCAGGCCCAGCGAAATGCAGGTGGTACCAAGGCCCAGCAGCAGCAGCAACCCCCAACCAGTCAGAAAGCTCCCCGCAGTTGCGCCCCGCAGCACTGCCAGCAGCACTAGAAAGAGCGTCCCGACCGTCGGAAAGGGCAGGTAGGCCAGGGCCAGCTTGCCCAGCAGAATGCGCAGCCCGCTGATCGGGGCCAGCTTGAGCAGCCAGAAGGCGCGCCCCTCGCGTCCGATGCCGGCTCCCGCAATTGCGTTTGCCAGCGTCAGGCAGACGAAGAAGGCGATCCCCGCGCTGCCGGTATTTTCGATGGTGCGAATAAGTTGTGCATCTTCCCCTGGAAATGCCGCCGCAGAGGTGCCGTCAACCGTCACCAGGCGGAATGTCCAGATAGCGGCCAGCGCCAGCGGAAAGATCAACTGCTGCAGGTTACGCAGATCACGCGGAAAGAGCCGCCAGTCCTTCAAAAACACCGCCCGTGCCTGATCCGGTAGCAGCGCGCCCCAGACCGCGGCACCCCTGAAGCGCGGCGTGGGTCGTGTCTGCTGCTCCACTGCTTTCTTCGGCGTTTTGGGGCGCACACGCCCACCCTGTATCGCCATGTTGCTCCAGCCGATGTAGTAGAGGCGCGCGGCCACCAGCAGACACCCGACGAAGGTCATAAGCGAGATCAGCGTAAACAGCCCGCCGTAGACCAGCAGCGTGGGGAGATCGCGTTCGCCCGCCGCCGTCAGCGCCCGCCCGGCCCAGGCAGAGGGTAGCAACGGCAGATTCAACTGCAGCAGCGTCTCCAGATTGCGTACATCGGCAACGCGGGGAGCGACCTCGGGCACAAACTGCGTGATTACATAGAAGCCCACGCCCAGCAACCCACCCAGGATGCTCACAATATCCCGCGCCCGGCGCGCCGGAATGATCCGCACCACAATCATCACCAGGAGTGCCCCCAGTCCGGCGGGCAGCAGCGGCAGCAGCAACAGGAAGAGCAGCGCGGTGAAAATATAGAACAGGCCATAATCCATGCCCTGCCCATAGCCTAGCAGCACCGGCCCCAGCAGCGCAAAGAGCAGCAGATATTGTGGCAGCAACCCATCAAAAAACTTGACGATAAAGACCGCGCGCATCGGGACCGGCGCAACCAGCAGCATATCGATATCGCCCGCCAGGTAGAGCGAACTCAGAACGCTGCTAAAGCTGGAGAAGACCAGCATAATCAGCGCGGCAAAGAGCACCACGCTCGGTACCAACTGCAAGAAGGGCGTGATATCCGCCGGCAGGTTGAGGGTTGGATCTTGCGCCGCCGCCTCGCGCAGCAGTGTCGCAAACTGCGGGCTGCTGATGCCGCGCACTACAAAGCCGGTAAAATTATAGAGCCCCCACGCCGCTACACTGACTAGCAGCAGCAGGAGCCCGATCCCGATTTTGCGCCGCACTTTGCCCCGCCAGAAGGTATTGCGGGCAATCAGCAGACGGGCGCGTACCAACACCCAGATAGCATTGAGCATTCCGTAGTCCGTAATTCGTAGTTACGAGAGCGCTTCGGCGATGGCGGCCTCTTTTGCGCCGCCGGTCAGCTCCAGGAAGATATCTTCCAGGGAGCCCGCGCCACCGGCCCGCAGTTCTTCCAGCGTACCCGCCGCGATAATTCGGCCCTTGTCGATAATGAAGACGCGGTCACACATGCGCTCGGCAATTTCCAGGATGTGGGTTGACATAAACACCGAGGTGCCCCGGTCGGCGACCCCTCGCAGGATATCCTTGATCAACCGGGCGCTGCGCGGGTCCAGCCCCACGGTCGGCTCATCCAGGAAGAAGGCACGCGGGTTGTGTAGCAGCGCCCCCGCCAGGGCGGCCTTCTGCCGCATCCCGTGGGAGTAGCCCCCCAGCAACTCATCCGCCCGTTCGGTCAGATTGAAGAGGCGCAGCAACTCCTCACCGCGCTGGGCCGCGGCCGCCGGTTCAACCCGATAGAGCCCGGCCATAAATTGCAGAAACTCATACGCAGTCAGCTTCTCCGGCAGGTAGGGCTGATCCGGCACATAGCCAATCAGCGCCTTGGCCTGGAGTGGCCGGCGCTGGATATCAAAGCCGCCGATCCGCGCCACTCCCGCTGAGGGCCGGAGCAGGCCAATCAGCATCTTGATCGTGGTCGTCTTGCCCGCGCCGTTGGGCCCCAGAAAGCCCACAATCTCGCCCGGATAGACCGCCAGGTTGATGCCCGCCACCGCCGGCGTATCGCCATACTGTTTTTGTAGCTCGCCGGCCTCGATCATCGGAGCCGTCCCGCCGTTATCGCCGATCATAGACCTTTCCTGGTTTTCATCAGTTGACCGCTATGCCGTCCCCTCTGCGAAAGCGGATATCGCCTCCGGCAGGGCGGAAGATTCTGTTCTTCTTCACCAAAAATGTTCACTTTGTGAACATTTTTGGTGAAGAAGAACAAAAAGTACCATGCTGCCGCAGGCGCAATGTGATGCTACCGAGATAAGGCATCCGGTAGCATCACATTATGTTCGTCCGGCAAGCAGGAGGCGGCATGGCTGTCGCCGCCTGCTTGCGCTATGGTCATTGTAGCATGCAAATTTGGGCAGCCTGCCCGCCGGTAGAAGAACTGGAACCTTTCTGGTAATGGTACGTATACATAAAGTGACTATAATTCTTCCAGGTGTAGACCATATCCGCAAGACTGAAGAAGGGGCCTTGCCGTGCTCCAACCAGATACCTGCCTACAAAACCGCTACCGCATTGAATGCCTGATTGGTCAGGGTGGCATGGGGGCGGTCTATCGTGCGCTTGATCTGCGACTGAACAACCCGGTGGCGCTCAAGCATAAACGTGTCACCTGGATTACCTATCGGTTTACCACCCGGCCGGCTAACGGCACGACGAAAGATTGGACGCGCACCGAGCGCGTTTCCGAGGAGATGTATTATCACCTTCAGCCAGGCCGGGATGTAGCCGTGCGCTATGCGCCCTACGATCCGGGGCTGATTCGCCTGGAACTGCCGCCGGCTCCCTCTTCCACAGCGACATTGTGGGAGTTGTTAAAAAACCATCCGCTGACGGCTCTGGGGCCGCCGGTCATATCGCACAAAGCAGTCCGGAAACGCGCCCTGGCGCGCCCTGGCGTCTTAACCCAGGGCACAGTGATTGACCTGAGTTATGATCAAGTCAGCCGGGCGCACCTGGTTTCCTACTCCTTCACCAGCCGGATGGCCGATGGTACATTTCAGCCCTGGGTTCGCACCGAGCGGGTGCCACGGAGTGCGTATAAACGTCTCCAGCAGGGGAGCCGGGTGCTGGTGCGCTACTCGTCGGTAAATATGGGGGAGGCGTGCATCGAGTTGCGCGGGTCGGATGCAATGCAGCAGCAGGGGGAAATGATGATCAAGATAGGTAGTGGCATTCTGCTGCTCCTGCTGGTGGGGAGCGTCCTGGTGCTCCTGCTTGCGCCATAGCTATGCTACAATATGCGCCAGAGCGTCTCCCTACCGAACAATTCGCATACAACCGGAAGGAGTCACCCGCGTGGCCTATTTTGATCTGCCGCTTGACCGGCTCTGGAGCTACTGCCCACCCCAGACGCGGCAACCCGACTGCGCGCAGTTCTGGCGCGATACGCTGGCGGAGGCGGTCCAGGTGCCGCTCGATCCACACCTCGTGCCGCTGGATCTGCCCTATACCGGGGTGCAACTCTTCCGTGCCACCTTCGCCGGATGGCAGGGCGCGGAGGTCGTCGGCACCTATGCCCGGCCCCTGGGTGATGGACCGTTCCCCGCGCTGCTGCTCTACCATGGCTATAGCTCCCGGCGGCCTGAAGCGTTCGATTTGCTCGGGTGGACTTCGCAGGGCTACGCGGTGCTGGCAATCGACATCCGTGGGCAGAGTGGCGAGAGCAGCGATACCGGGAGCTATCCCGGCGGGCATGCGCCCGGCTATCTGACCATGGGCGTGGGCGATCCGCAGACCTACTACTACCGCGCCGTCTATGTTGATGCGCTGCGCGCCGTGGAACTGTTGACAACCCGGCCCGAAGTTGACCCGGAGCGGCTGGGGCTTGCCGGGGGCAGCCAGGGCGGCGGGCTAACGCTGGCGACGGCGGCGCTCTGGCCGCTGCGGGCGCAGGCGTACGGGCAGCCGGTGCATGGGCGGCTATGCGCAGCCTTCGCCGAGATCCCCTTCCTCTGCCACTTTGAGCGGGCCGCAACCCTGACCGATGCCGGACCCTATCAGGAGGTTGCGCGCTACTGCCGCCGCAGCGGTACGGACCCGGCCCGGGTCTTTCGCACCCTGAGCTACTTCGACTGCATGAACCTGGCCGACTGGATCGAAGTGCCGGTCTATCTCACTGCCGGGCTGATGGATCTGATCTGCCCGCCCTCGACAATCTTTGCGGCCTACAACCATATTCGAGCGCCCAAAGAGATCTTCGTGGCGCAGTTTGGCGAGCATGAGATCTTTCCCGGTGTGCCGGATGCGCGTGTGCGCTGGTTTGCCACGCATCTGTGCGGGTAGCATTTGTGGATCGTATTTCTCTGTCCTGGCATACTTCTTGCAACCTCACAATGAGAAGCACACCCGCACCGGGCTGACCGGCCCGCAAACTATGGAGGTTGCTATGCCAGACGAACAGAAGGTTGTGCGCCAGGAAGATGTGATCCAGCCTTACAACGATGATACGGATAAGCGCGATAATCCCGCGTATGATAGTGACCGGGTTATTCACGAGCGCGTCGAGCAGACGCTGGATGATGTATCGGCCAGACGCGTTTCCGAGGAAACGGTGGTCGTGCCGTCGGATGAAACGCTACGGACAGCCGCGTATAATCGCGCGAAGCGCATTATCTACTTTGTGGCCCATGTTTTTACGATTTTTATTATTATCCGCTTCCTACTGCTGGCGCTGGGAGCCGATCCGAGCAGCGCGTTTGCGAGCTTCTGGTATGCACTGACCTACCCGATTGTGCTGCCGTTCCTGGGACTGTTTGGAGTGGCGGAGATACCGCAGGCCGGTGTCAATATTTTTGAGTGGTCCGACTTTGTGGCAATCGGGATCTACTATCTGATTGCCTGGATTGCCTCCAATGTTGCGAAGTTTATCTACCACCCGAAAACCCCGCTGGATCGGGTTGGTGAGAGCTAATGCCGCGAAACTAACTGTGGCATCGCATAGATCCTCCGCTGGTCTGGAACCGGCGGGGGATTTTGTCTATCTTGTGCAACCGGCCTACATCGTGGTAAACTAATGGCAAAGTTACGTTTAGTTCCATATACCCGGTGTGGCCTGATGTGGCTGAAGATATGTGTCTGAAATGTCTGGAGATTCGGAATGCAGAACTATAACCGCGATATTCGTGATGAGCCCGAGTATACCCGTTCCGCCGAGAATGAGCATCGCCAGGAAGATGAGACGCAGTCCTATCAGAATTATCGTCCGCAGCAGCAGCAGCGCCCGCAGCAGCCGGAGTACCCACAGCGCTCACAGCAGCCGGGGCAGCAGCGGCTGCAGCAACCGGACTACCTGCAGCGCCCGCAGTCGTCGCAATCAGAGTATCAGCGGCCGCATCAACCGGAACGCGATCATGAGGCCGAACGTGAGCAACGCGCAGCACTGTTGGCGCGGTTCCGGCTGGGGATCTACTATGTGGCGCATCTGTTTGCGATTGTCATCGGTTTTCGCTTTATCTTGCTGGCGCTGGGAGCAAATCTGGACAACCAGTTTGCCAACTTTATCTACTCTGTGAGCTATCCCCTGGTTACGCCTTTCCTGACGCTTTTTGGGCAGGGTGTGCCGCAGTATGGCAATATTGTTATCGAGGTCTCCGATCTGTTTGCCATTGGGGTCTACTACCTGCTGGCCTGGGGCCTGGTTCGTGCAATGTACCTCTTTTTTGCGCCTTCCGACGAAGTGCGGCGTACCTGAGGTCGCCGCGCACGCTACCGGGGAGAGCTTGACAGCCGTCCCTGCTTCGACTATACTGGTGCAATAGTTGTTAGTGTGACACTTACAATAACATAGCCGGCCGCAAGGCCATTTTTTAACGCCGCGATTTAGTGTCAAAGTTACACTAAAGCCGGAAGCGGGCCGTCAGGCCATTTTTTGTAGCCAGAATTAGTGTTGCTTTTACACTAATAACAATCGGTTAACACAGTTTATGAGGAGGTTAAACCGTGACCTTGCAACTGACGCACACCGACCTGCGTGCGGTCGCCGACATCGTGGAGGAAATCCGGCAGTTGAAGCGCGAGCGCAATGCGGTATTGCTGGCCCACAACTACCAGTATGGCGAGATCCAGGATATCGCCGATTTTGTGGGCGACTCGCTGGGGCTGTCGCAGGCGGCGGCGCAGACCGATGCCGCTGTGATTGTCTTCTGTGGCGTGCATTTTATGGCCGAGACGGCCGCGATCCTCTGCCCCGATAAGACCGTCCTGCTGCCCGATCTGAAGGCGGGTTGCTCCCTGGCCGCAACGATTGATGCCGAGCAGTTGCGCGCATGGAAGGCGGAACATCCCGGCGCGGTGGTGGTCTCCTATGTCAATACCACCGCCGAGGTCAAGGCTGAGAGTGACTATTGCTGCACGTCGGGGAATGCTGTGCGGGTGATTGAGGCGATCCCGCCTGACCGGGAGATTCTCTTTTTGCCGGATATGTTCCTGGGGAGCTATCTGCGGCAGGTGACCGGGCGACCGCTACAGATCTGGGCGGGGGAGTGCCATGTCCACGCGGGGATCAAGCCGGAGATGGTCAACGCGATGCATGCCGAATATCCCGATGCCGATTTTATGATTCACCCGGAGTGCGGTTGTGTCAGTTCGTATATGCATTTCCTGGCGCGGGGCCGGGTAAGCGATAAGAACACCCATATCTTCTCTACCGAGGGCATGATCCGGCACGCTGAGCGTAGTCCTGCCGCGCAGTTTGTGGTGGCGACCGAGATTGGGGTGCTGCACCGCATGCGCAAGGCCAACCCGGAGAAAGAGTTTATCCCGATCAGTGAGGCAACCTCCTGCCACTTTATGAAGATGATTACGCTGGATAAGGTGCTGCATTCACTGCGCGAGATGGTCTACCCGGTCACGGTTCCGGCCGATGTAGCCGCGCGTGCCCGGTTGTCAATTGAGCGGATGGTTGCGCTGTGAGGCGTGAGAGAGCTACTTTTATCCTACTCTGAGGAGTCCTGGAATGGACGTTGAATATCTATTTGACCGGACGCTAGTTACTGCGCCGCGCTATGCGGTGGCGGAGTGGCCCCGGCAGGTGCAACAGCAGCGCACGGAGATCCTGGTGGTTGGCGGGGGCGCGGCGGGGCTGGCGGCGGCACTACAGGCGGCCAACCATGCTGATGTACTCCTGCTGACCCGGGAGGAGTTACCCACGAGTAACTCTGCCTGGGCGCAGGGTGGTATCGCCGCTGCCCTCGACGTGGAAGACTCGCCTACGCTGCATGTGGAGGATACGCTGGTGGCCGGGGCCGGGTTGTCCGACCCGGCGGCGGTAGCGCTGCTGACCCGGACAGCCCCGCGCTTGATGCGCGAGCTGGCTGGGTTGGGAGTGCCGTTTGAGCAGGATGCCGGGGCGTTTGTGCTGGGGCTGGAGGGCGGTCACTCGCGGCGGCGCGTTTTGCATGTCCGGGATGCCACTGGTTGGGCGCTGACCAGTACGCTGATTGAGCGGGCTCGGAGCCATCCGCGCATCCGCATCTGCGAGGGCTACCAGGCAGTCGATCTGCTGGATGATCTGGGCTGCTGCGCGGGCGTGCTGGCGCGGGATAGTCGGGGCGGCCGGCATCGCTTCCGGGCACAGGCCACCATCCTGGCGACCGGCGGCGCGGGTGCGCTCTATGGCCTGACCAGCAACCAGCCGAACGCGCTGGGTGAGGGGGTGGCGCTGGCCTTCCGCGCCGGGGCCGAGGTCGCTGATATGGAGTTTGTGCAGTTTCACCCGACGGTGTTGCGTACCAGCGACGATCAGGGTTTTTTGATCAGTGAGGCGGCGCGGGGCGAAGGTGGACGGCTGCTTACACCGGGCGGACAGCGCTTTATGCCCGCGTATGATCCACGCGCGGAACTTGCGCCGCGCGATGTGGTGACGCGCGGGATCTTTGCGGCGATGCAGCGCGCGGGCGTTGACCATGTGCTGCTCGACCTGACGCACCTGCCGGTGGACTATCTGCAGCGGCGCTTCCCGACAATCTATGCCCGCTGTCGCGCGGAAGGGTTTGATCTGGCGGTGGAGCCGGTGCCGGTAGCACCGGCGGCGCACTATCTGATGGGCGGCATTCGCACCGATCCGGATGGCGCTACCAGCCTGCCGGGGCTCTATGCGGCGGGCGAGTGTGCCTGCACCGGTGTACACGGCGCCAACCGGCTGGCGAGTAACTCGCTGCTGGAGTGCCTGGTCTTTGGTCGCCGCGCCGCTGAAGCTGCCCTGAACGCCGGCGAGCCGATCCGCGGCTTTGCCGATGCACGCCGACCGGATGCCTGGTACTATCCGGTCACCGCAACGCCGCAGTCGCGCAGCATGCCGGCACCGGAAGCGGGCCACCGCGTCCTGGCGCAGATCATGCGGCGCTACGCCGGCCCACTACGTTCGGGGGCCGGCCTGGAGGAAGCCCTGCGCCGCCTGACAGCCTTCCCCGATCAGGCAACCAGTCTGGATGCGCAGGCGCTGACCCTCACTAACGCCGCCCTGACCGCGCGCCTGATCGTCACCAGTGCATTGCTACGCGAGGAGAGTCGTGGAGCCCACTTCCGCACCGATTTCCCAACAACGCAACCGGAGTGGCAGATGCATACCGTCCTTAGCCGGGGGCAGGCACCCTTCATGGTGGCAACGGTCGCCGAGATGGATCTGGAACTGGCCTGAGATAAGCTGGTAGACAATCGTCCTATATTGGCGGGAAGATTTGGACCACGAACGTTACGAAAGATAGCGAAAGACACGAAATTGGTGCGGCGACCAGGTCGCCACCAGCCGTTTCGTGTCTTTCGTCCGTTTCGCATGCTTCGTGATCCGGATCTCACTCATCACTTATCACTTATCACTCATCACTCAATCAACAGAAAGGTTTGTTATGGATCTGCCACGGGAAGCTGTTCATGCCATCGTTGCGCAGGCGCTACGCGAAGATATCGGGCAGGGCGATCTGACCACGCTGGCGGTGATCCCCGCCGATGCCCCGGCTGTAGCGTATGTGGTCATGCGCGAAGCGGGTGTGCCGGCCGGGTTGCCGCTACTGCAGGCAGTCTTTGAACAGGTTGATCCGGCGCTGACCATCCAGCCCTACGCGCAGGATGGCGACCGGGTCAGCGCCGGGACCGCCGTTGCGCAGATTACCGGACCGGCGCGCGGCCTCCTGACCGGGGAGCGGGTAGCGCTCAACCTGATCCAGCGCATGAGCGGTATTGCCACAACCACCGCGCGCTATGTTGCCGCGGTCGCAGGGCTGCCGGTGCGCATCCTGGACACCCGCAAGACTACCCCTGGCCTGCGCCTGCTCGAAAAGTATGCGGTGCGGATGGGTGGCGGCATCAACCATCGCTTCGGGCTGTATGACGCGGTGATGCTCAAAGATAACCATCTCGCGTTACTGGCGGCGCGGGGGATCGATCTGGCGACGGCGGTGCAGCAGGCGCGGGCGGCGGTCGGGCCGCTGGTCAAGATCGAGGTCGAGGTCGAAACGCCGGAGCAGGCAGACATAGCGGCGTCCGCCGGCGCGGATATCATTCTGCTGGACAACATGTCACCCGCTATGCTGCGTACGGCGGTGGAACGGGTGCGGGGGCGGGCGCTGCTGGAGGCTTCCGGTGGCATAACTCTTGCAACAATACGTGCTGTTGCCGAGACAGGAGTGAATTATATTTCGGTTGGCGCATTGACCCATTCGGCCGGCGCACTCGACATAGCCCTGGATGTCATCACTCCCGGATCTTAAACCGATACCTGGTGATTTGACAACCGCGTACGAATTACATACAATCGAAGATGGACATCCTGGCAATTACAAATCAGCCATCCTTTCCACACCGGCACTCAGAGTGCGGAGGAGCGCGTACTACCTTGCCTCTTCTGCGCTGCGTGTCCCCGTGGATCACCTCCACTTAACAAACAGCCAATTCTACAAGTGGATCTGTCCCGGCATAAGTCGTGTAGCAATCCTTCTGAAATGTCGAAGGAGACATCCAACGTGCGTCTGGAAGAAGGTCGTCAGCGAGTCATTATCGAGGGTGTTTCCCCTGCGATCGATTGTGGGCGTTTTGCAATTAAACGGGTTGTTGGCGAAGAAGTTATTGTCGAGGCCGATGCCTTTACCGATGGGCATGATGCGCTCTCCCTCGCGCTGCTCTACCGGCAGGCGAATGAGTCGGAGTGGCATGAAGTGCCGATGGAGTTTCTGGTCAATGACCGCTGGCGGGGTGCGTTTACCGTTTCGGCGGTGGGTCTCTACTGCTATACCCTGCTGGGCTGGGTCGATCACTTCAAGTCCTGGGCGCGCGATCTGCGCAAGCGGGTTTATGCCGGTCAGGATGTGGCGATTGACCTGGTGATCGGCGCGCAGTATGTGGAATCCGCCGTGAAGTATTCGTCCGGGCAGGTGGCACAGACGCTCAACTCCTACGCCAAAACGCTACGCGCCGGTGGGGATACGGCCATCCGGCAGGCGTTGTCGCCGGAACTGGCCGAGTTGATGCATAACCACGCTGAGCGCGCGTTTGCCGCCCGCTATGATCATGAGTTGACGGTGATTGTGGACCGCGAGAAGGCGCGCTACAGCGCCTGGTATGAGTTCTTCCCCCGCTCGACTGCGGCTGAGCCGGGGCGGCATGGCACCTTCCGTGATGCGGTTGAGTGGTTGCCCTATGTTTCCTGGCTGGGGTTTGATGTGGTCTACCTGCCGCCGATCCATCCGATCGGGCGGATCAACCGCAAGGGGAAGAACAACAATGTTGTCGCCGCGCCGGGTGATGTTGGTAGCCCCTGGGCCATCGGCGCCGACGAAGGTGGGCACAAGGCGATCCATCCGCAACTGGGTACACTCGAGGACTTCCGCTTTTTTGTGGAGAAAGTGCGCGAGCACAACATGGAAGTCGCCCTGGATATCGCCTTCCAGTGCGCGCCGGATCATCCCTATGTCAAGGAGCACCCGCAGTGGTTTACCTGGCGACCGGATGGCACGGTGCAGTATGCCGAGAATCCGCCGAAAAAATATGAAGATATCTACCCGATCAACTTTGAGACCGAGGACTGGCGCGCGCTCTGGGAGGAACTCAAGAGCGTGATGGAGTACTGGGTTGACCAGGGGGTCAAGATCTTCCGGGTGGATAATCCGCATACCAAGTCGTTTCACTTCTGGGAGTGGGCGATTGAGGAGATCAAGCGCAAGCATCCGGATACGCTCTTCCTGGCCGAGGCGTTTACCCGGCCCAAAGTGATGTACAACCTGGCAAAACTGGGCTTCTCGCAGTCCTACACCTACTTTGCCTGGCGTACGAACAAGTGGGAACTCACGCAGTACATGTCCGAGTTGACCCGGTCGGAGGTGCGCGACTACTTCCGCCCCAACTTCTGGCCCAATACGCCGGATATTCTGACGGAGCAGTTGCAGTTTGGCGAACGACCAATGTTTATGCAGCGCTTTATTCTGGCGGCGACGCTGACATCCAGTTATGGCATGTACGGCCCGGCCTACGAGTTGGGGGAGCATCTGGCGGCTCCCGGCAAAGAAGAGTATATCAACAACGAGAAGTATGAGATCAAAGATTGGGATCTGAATGCGCCGCACAGCATCAAGGATCTAATCGCACGCGTCAACCATATCCGGCGGGAGAATCCGGCGCTGCATAGCAACGATAGCCTGCGGTTTCATGCCATTCAGAATGATCAGCTTATTGCCTACAGCAAGAGCACGCAGGATCTGAGCAATATCGTGCTGATCGTGGTTAATCTGGATATCACCTGGACCCAGTCGGGGTGGGTGGGCTTGCCGCTGGAGGAATTTGGTCTCGCCGCAGATCAGCCGTTCGAGGTGCATGATCTGCTGACTGATGCGCGCTATCAGTGGCATGGTGCGCATAACTATGTTGAACTTAGCCCGGCGCTGCCGGCGCATATTTTTAGCATTCGGCGGCAGATCTAGTTCCGGCGTGGGACGTTGGTCCGAAGCGGTGTGACGTAACGCGTGCAACGCGCAGAGATGCCGATCATGGTATGCAATATGGGTACCTGATCGGCACCTTACTATTCCTGATCTGATATCAACTGCATGTTTTTACTGTGTATTCTGAATATTCGGTATGAGGTTATTATTTGACTATGGCGACAACCAGAACAAAAAAAGAGGCAGAGAATCTCCCGCTCGACAACAATCCACTCTGGTATAAAGATGCGATTATCTACGAAGTGCATGTACGGGCCTTCTACGATAGCGATGGCAATGGCATTGGTGATTTCCGGGGGTTGACCGAGAAGCTGGATTATTTGCAAGATCTGGGTGTGACGGCGATCTGGTTGCTGCCCTTCTATCCCTCGCCTCTGCGCGATGATGGCTATGATATTGCCGACTATACTGATGTGCATTCGACCTACGGCACATTGCAAGATGTGCGGGCGTTTGTGCGTGAGGCGCACAAGCGCGGGTTGCGCGTGATTACCGAGTTGGTTTGTAATCACACCTCGGATCAGCATCCCTGGTTCCAACGGGCGCGGGAGGCTAAACCTGGAACGGCGGCGCGTGATTTTTATGTCTGGAGTGATTCGACTGATAAGTACCGGGATGCGCGTATTATCTTCAAGGACTTTGAACACTCCAACTGGTCGTGGGATCATGTGGCCGGGGCCTACTACTGGCATCGCTTCTATGCACATCAGCCCGATCTTAACTTTGAGAACCCCCAGGTGCGCCGGGCGATCTTCCGTAGCATGGATTTCTGGCTGCGCATGGGCATTGATGGGCTGCGGCTGGATGCTATTCCCTACCTGTATGAGCGGGAGGGAACCAACTGCGAAAACCTGCCGGAGACACATGTGTATCTCAAGGAGTTGCGCCGCCATGTTGATGAGCGCTTCGAGAATCGTATGTTCCTGGCCGAGGCCAACCAGTGGCCGGAGGATGCGGTCGCCTATCTGGGTGATGGCGACGAATGCCATATGGCCTTTCACTTCCCGGTGATGCCCCGGCTGTTTATGTCGGTCTACATGGAGGACCGCTTCCCGATTATTGATATTCTGCGGCAGACGCCCGATATCCCGGAGACCTGCCAGTGGGCGCTCTTCCTGCGCAACCATGATGAGTTGACGTTGGAGATGGTTACGGACGAAGAGCGCGACTACATGTACCGGGTCTATGCGCAGAACCGCCAGGCGCGGATCAACCTGGGTATCCGTCGTCGCCTGTCGCCGCTGCTGGGCAACCATCGCCGTAAGATTGAGTTGATGAACGGCCTGCTCTTTTCGCTGCCGGGCACACCGGTTATCTACTATGGCGATGAAATCGGCATGGGTGATAACATTTACCTGGGCGACCGCGATGGCGTCCGCACGCCCATGCAATGGAGTGCCGACCGCAACGCCGGCTTCTCGCGGGCCAACCCGCAGCAACTCTACCTGCCGATCAATATTGACCCGGAATACCACTACGAAACCGTTAATATCGAAGCCCAGCGCAACAACCCGCACTCGCTGCTCTGGTGGATGAAGCGACTGATCTCGCTGCGTAAGCGCTACAAAGCCTTTGGTCGGGGGACGATCGAGTTTCTCCAACCGGAGAATCGCAAGGTGCTCTCCTTTGTGCGGCGCTATGAGGATGAGATTATCCTTGTTATTGCCAACCTGTCGCGCTTTGTACAGTGCGTCGAGTTGGATTTGTCCGAATATAAGGGTCTGATGCCCATTGAAATGTTTGGACGGGTGGACTTTCCACCGATTGGTGATTTGCCCTACTTTATTACGCTGGGGCCGCACTCGTTCTACTGGTTCTCAGTCGAGCCACAGCGGGTAGAAGGAGGTACCGTGGGTATACCTGGTACAGAGAGCAAAATTCCAACCCTGAAGGTGCGGGGCTCCTGGGAGCGCATTCTGCAAGCGCAGCAGCGTGATGCGCTCATCCGCATTTTGCCGGACTATATGCGCGCGCGGCGCTGGTTTCGCAGTAAGGCCCGCCGGATCAAAGGTGTGCAGATTGTTGATACGATTCCGGTCCATGGCAATGGCGTCGGCGTCGGAGCGGCCTACATGATGCTGATTAATGTTGATTATACCGAGGGCGACCCGGAGGTGTATGTGCTGCCGGTGACATTTGCCACCGGTGAGCGGGCCGAGCAGTTGACGCAACACCAGGCATACACCGTGCTGGCCCGCCTGCAAATAGAGGACGCGAATGTGGAAGGGGTGCTCTACGACCCGCTGATTGAGCCGGCATTCTGTAATGCGTTGCTGGATGCGATCAAGACACGCCGGCGCATGCGTGGGGCGAATGGGGAGATCTCTGCATCGCCGGTGCGCATTTTGCAGTCGATTCTGCGCACGCACGAGGGGCCGCTGGATGCCAACCCGGTGCGGGCAGAGCAGAGCAACTCGTCGGTGATCTATGGTGATAGCCTGATCATGAAGGTCTTCCGCAAGATGGAGGGCGGCGTTAACCCCGACCTGGAGATCGGGCGCTTCCTGACCGAGCGCAACTTCCCGCATATTCCGCCCGTGGCCGGGATGCTGGAGTATCAGAAGGATCGCGGCGAGCCGATGACCATGGCGATTCTGCAGGGCTTTGTGCCGAACGAGGGCGATGCCTGGAAGTATACGCTGGATCTGTCCGGAGCCTACTTCGAGCGCGTTTTGACCGAGTTTGCCGACGAAGAGATCGCGGATGTGGCAATTTCGGCTGAGACTCTGCTGGATACGGCAGAGCAGGAACTGCCACAACTGGCGGTAGATACCATCGGCACCTACCTGGAGTCCGCGCGACTGCTGGGGCAGCGGACGGCAGAGATGCATCTGGCGCTGGCGTCGGACCCGCGCAACCCCAACTTTGCGCCGGAACCGTTTACCACGCTGTACCAGCGCTCGATCTATCAGTCGATGCGCAGCCTGACCACGCAGGCGCTCCAGACACTGCGCAAGCAACTGGATAAACTGCCCGAGGCCGGCCAGTCCGAGGCGCAGAAGGTGTTGACTGCCGAAGCCGATCTGCTCAAGCGCTATGGCGCGCTGCTCGATCAGAAGGTCACTGCCATGCGCATTCGCTGCCATGGCGACTACCACCTGGGGCAGGTGCTGCATACCGGGAAGGACTTCTCGATTATTGACTTTGAGGGGGAGCCGGCCCGCCCGTTGAGCGAACGCCGCATCAAGCGTTCCCCGCTACGCGATGTCGCCGGGATGCTGCGGTCGTTCCACTATGCTGCGTATGCGGCGCTGTTTCGCCAGACGCCCGGTACCGGCATCCGCGAGGCCGACTTTGGTCGTCTGGACCCGTGGGCCAACTACTGGTATCTCTGGGTGAGTGCGGTCTTCCTGAAGGCCTATCGGGAGACGACCAGCGATGCCGCGTTCCTGCCGCAGTCCCGCGAGGAGTTTGCAGTGCTGCTGAATGCCTACCTGCTGGAGAAAGCGGTCTACGAACTGGGCTATGAACTCAACAACCGGCCCGACTGGGTACGCATCCCGATCCAGGGTATTCTGCAGATCCTGGAGACCGCACCAAAGAAGGGCTAACAAGAACTGAGAACCGAGGACCGAGAACTGCGGACTGAGAACTGAGAACCAGAGGCTATACGCCAGGGTGAAGAGTATGTTTTGTATGACCTCCGGTTCTCAGTTCCTGGTTGTTAGAAATAAGTGACACGCGTTACGCGGTGGGCATGCAAACGGAACGTTTGATCAGATGAAAGGCAGAGTCGCCTGGATGAACAGCCCGATTCGCCGCCGGCAGGGCGGAAGATTCCAGCTTTTTGCTAAAAATGTTGCACAACATGCAACATTATTTAGCAAAAAGATAAGATAAAGTACCATGCTGCCGCAGGCGAAGCCGGCGTTCGGGTCGGTCAACAGGTCGCAAGAGGCTGCACCACGTAACGTGTGTAAGTGACACGAGTTACACGGTCGTTGATCCGACAAGGAATTGTGCCTGCGGCAGGGTGGGACCGGGTATCCTTTTTCACAAAAATTTGGCTCGGAGAGCCAAATTTTTGTGAAAAAGATAAGATAAAGTACCATGCTGCCGCAGGCGAAGCCGGCGTTCGGGTCGGTCAACAGGTCGCAAGAGGCTGCACCACGTAACGTATGTAAGTGAGAGAGGAAACGGAGAATAATGACACAACTGCCACGGGACACCGAAAGAAAAGATGTGACTCTGCTGACGGAAGCAGATATTTTTATCTTTAACGAGGGTTCACATTTCCGTCTCTATGACAAACTGGGGGCGCACCCGCTAACCGTTGACGGGGTGATGGGCACCTACTTCGCGGTCTGGGCACCCAATGCGCAGCGGGTCTTTGTCATTGGGGATTTTAACAACTGGGATAAGACCAGTCATCCGCTGGAGCGCCGGGCCGATTCGGGCATCTGGGAGGGCTTCCTGCCCGGCATTGAGCCAGGTGCAGTTTACAAGTATCATATTATTTCCCGCTACAACAACTATCGGGTTGATAAGGCCGACCCGTTCGCAACGCTGCGGGAAACGCCGCCCGAAACCGCCTCGGTTGTCTGCGATGTCAACAGTTATGCCTGGGGTGACCGCGCCTGGATGGAGCAGCGCCACACGCGCAACAACCTGGACGATCCGCTTTCAATCTATGAAATGCACCTGGGTTCGTGGATGCGGAGTGAGGAGAATCATCGCTTTCTGACCTACCGCGAACTGGCTCCCCGGTTGACTGAGTATTTGCAGCAGATGGGCTTTACCCATGTCGAGTTTCTGCCGGTGATGGAGCATCCCTTCTATGGCTCCTGGGGCTATCAGGTAGTAAGTTTCTTTGCGCCGACGAGCCGCTATGGTACACCGCAGGATTTTATGTACCTGATTGACTACCTGCACCAGCATAATATTGGCGTGATCCTCGACTGGGTACCGTCCCACTTTCCCAAAGATGAGCATGGACTGGGCTACTTCGACGGGACATTTCTGTTCGAGCATTCCGATCCGCGCCAGGGTTATCATCCCGAGTGGAATAGCGCCATCTTTAACTATGGCCGCAACGAGGTACGCTGTCTGCTGATCAGTAGCGCACTCTTCTGGCTGGATAAGTATCATGTCGATGGCCTGCGGGTCGATGGCGTGGCCTCGATGCTCTACCTGAATTATGCGCGTAAGACGGGGGAGTGGGTGCCGAACAAGTATGGCGGGAATGAAAACCTGGAGGCGGTTGAGCTTCTGCGGATTCTCAACCAGGAGGTCTACAAAAACTATCCCGATGTTCAAACCATCGCCGAGGAGTCAACCTCCTGGCCGATGGTGTCGCGCCCGACCTACCTGGGTGGCCTGGGGTTTGGCATGAAATGGGACATGGGCTGGATGCACGACACGCTGAACTATATGTCGCGTGATTCGATTTTTCGCAAGTATCATCACAATGAGATTACCTTCCGCATGCTCTATGCATTCAGCGAGAATTATATGCTCCCGCTCTCCCACGACGAGGTGGTCTATGGCAAGCAGTCGCTGATCGGCAAAATGCCGGGCGATGAGTGGCAACGGTTTGCTAACCTACGGCTCTTGTTTGGCTTTATGTATGGTCAACCGGGCAAGAAACTGGTGTTTATGGGGGGCGAGTTTGGACAGTGGCATGAGTGGAACCACGATGCTGGTCTGGACTGGCATCTCACGCACTATCCCATGCACAGCGGCATCCAGCAGTGGGTCGCCGATCTCAACCAGTTCTACCGCAGCGAATCGGCCCTCTATGAGTATGACAACAACGCTGCCGGCTTTGAGTGGGTGGACGCCAATGATACCGAACATAGCGTCTACAGTTTTATTCGGCGCGGCAAATCAACGGACAACCTTGTGCTTGTCGTGTATAATTGTACTCCCGTGCCACAATACAGCTATCGCGTGGGGGTGCCGCGTGGGGACTACTGGCGTGAGGCACTCAACAGTGATGCGGCACACTACGGTGGGAGCGGTCATGGCAATATGGGTGGCGTTATGGCGACCGGAATGTCGTTCCATGGGCGGCCGGACTCGTTGCTGCTGACGCTGCCGCCGCTGTCCGTCGTATTTTTGCAGAATATCAGCACGGTAGAGAATGTATAGTGCAGAGAAGTTGTAAGGAGCTCTGGCATGCAGGAGCCTGGCTACTGCGTGTCCGCCCTGAAGAAGTGCGGGGGCCATGCTCCCGCGTTTCATTGGCCCCGGATTTTATTTATAGTTATACGACATGACATGGTAAGGTGCTTGTCGGCGCTTCAGTTCTGTGATACCATTTACCTCATAAAAAGATTCCGGCATTATAATGCAAACCCGCTGTCAATGCCCTTCGCTGATTGCTCATCCGGTTGCCACAGGCTTAACCTTCCGGGGCATCTTGCAATGATGTGAAAGTGGTGCACGTTCCTGGTTGCATGGTATCCTTGCACCGACAGTGGCATACCTGTCGCCCGGCGCTCCGGCACGGTAGGCAGATTTGAGATATCATCGAATCCGGGCACGGGGTTCGACCTTCTCCCATACAATCTCTGCCAAGGAGGCAACACGAAATGTCTGTCGGAGATCACAACCAGGTGTTAAAGATTCTCCTCGTTGAAGATAATCCCGGGGATGTGCGTTTGACAATGGAGGCGTTGAAAGATGCTGACGTGCCGAACCGGTTGAGTGTGGTACGCGATGGGGTTGAGGCAATGGAGTTTCTGCGGCGGCAGGGGCAGTATGTGGCCGCGCCGCGTCCTGACCTGATCCTGCTTGATCTGAATCTCCCCCGCAAAGATGGGCGGCAGGTGCTGAAAGAGATTAAGTCTGACGATATGCTCAAGCGTATTCCGGTGGTCGTACTGACGACCTCGCGCGCCGAAGAGGATATTCTGAAAGCGTATGATCTCAACGCCAACTGCTATATTACCAAGCCGGTTGACCTGGATCAGTTTACCCAGGTGATGCAGGCGATTGAGGTGTTCTGGATGACGGTCGTGAAATTGCCCAAGACATAACCCGGTCCATCGTGTATTGGTAGGCTGCTCGAGTTGCGTTGTGCTCCCCCGTCTGCTGCCCTGATCTGGGCGCAACGCGGGAAATCCATCGGCTCGGTCAGGATGATGGGAATCGGTTGGTGGCGTTCCTGCCACCGGCTTGCAGTGGCAATCGGCGTCAGGAGTGGGGCAAATACCCGCAGCAGGAGACAAAGCGATACCTATGGAGCGTTATATCTGTATTCACGGTCATTTCTATCAACCACCACGCGAAAATCCCTGGCTGGAGGAGATCGAAGTTCAGGACTCGGCCTATCCCTTCCACGATTGGAATGAGCGCATTACGGCGGAGTGTTACGCGACCAACGGTGTATCGCGCATTCTGGATGGCAAGAATCGGATTACGCAGATTGTCAATAACTACGCCCGGATTAGCTTTAACTTTGGCCCGACGCTGCTCTCCTGGATGGAGCAGAAAGCGCCGTCGGCCTATCGCTCGATCCTGGCCGCCGACCGGGAGAGTCAGCAATACTTCTCCGGGCATGGCTCCGCTCTGGCCCAGGTCTATAATCATATGATTATGCCGCTGGCAAACAGCCGCGATAAGTGTACGCAGGTGATCTGGGGTGTGCGCGATTTCGAGTCGCGCTTTGAGCGTAAGCCCGAGGGCATCTGGCTCGCCGAAACCGCCGTGGATCTGGAGACGCTGGAGATCCTGGTCGATCACGGGATCAAGTTTACCGTTCTTTCGCCTTACCAGGGGCGGCGCGTTCGGCCCAAGAATGGTGATACCCCGGCGGAGGATGAGAACGGCTGGACCGATGTTACCGGCGGGCGGATCGATCCGACGATGGCCTACGAGCAGCGCTTGCCCTCCGGCCGGACGATTGCGCTCTTCTTCTATGATGGTCCGGTGTCGCAGGCCGTCGCCTTTGAGCAGTTGCTGTCGAGTGGCGAACGCCTGGCCCACCGGCTCACCGGGGCCTTCTATGATGAGCGCTCCTGGCCGCAGATGGTGCATATTGCCACCGACGGCGAGACCTACGGCCATCACCATCGCTTTGGCGAGATGGCACTGGGCTATGCGCTGAACTATATCGAAACGAATAACCTGGCGAAAATCACAATCTATGGCGAGTATCTGGAGAAGCACCCGCCGGTCTATGAGGTCGATATTCTGGAAAACACCTCCTGGAGTTGTTTTCATGGCGTCGAGCGCTGGCGTGGGAACTGTGGCTGCAACTCGGGCGGGCATGGCGACTGGAACCAGGAGTGGCGCGCACCGCTGCGGGCAGCGCTGGACTGGTTACGCGATACGCTGGCTCCGCTCTTTGAACGGCAGGGCGCGGAACTGTTCAAAGACCCCTGGGCCGCGCGCAATGACTATATCGAGGTAATTCTGGACCGCTCGGCGGAGCGTGTGGATCGCTTCCTGGAGCAACACGCCGCCCATTCGCTCAATGCGATTGAGTGTGTTACTGCGCTCAAACTGCTGGAATTGCAGCGCTATGCCATGCTGATGTATACCAGTTGTGGCTGGTTCTTTGACGAACTCTCCGGCATCGAAACGGTCCAGGTGATCCAGTATGCCGGGCGGGTGATCCAACTGGCGGAAGAGTTGTTTGACACCCAGGTTGAAGCGGCCTTCCTGGATCTGGTTGAGCAGGCGAAAAGTAATATTCCGGACTATCAGGACGGACGCCAGATCTACGAGCGGTTTGTGCGTCCCTCGGTAACGGATCTGCATAAGGTTGCGGCGCACTTCGCCGTCAGTTCGCTGTTTGCGCCTTACAGCGAGGATGACACCCGCATTTACAGCTACCGGATTGAGCATCGGGAGATGCAGATTATTGAGGCCGGGCGACCCAGACTCGCCATCGGCAAGGCGCAGGTGACCTCGGATATTACCGGCGAGTCGGCGCTGCTGACCTTCGGCGTGCTGCACTTTGGCGATCACAATTTGACCGGCGGCGTGCGCGAGTTTCAGGGTGAAGCGGCATTTCAGGACATGGTTGATGAGGTGACGGCGGCGTTTGAGCGCGCCGATCTGCCGGAGGTGATCCGGTTGCTGGATAAGCATTTCCTGGATCTGACCTACTCGCTCAAGTCGCTCTTCCGCGATGAGCAACGCAAGATCCTGAACCTGATCCTGGACTCCACGCTGGAGCAGGCCGAGGCGGTCTATCGGCAGCTTTATGAGCAGAATGTGCCGCTGATGCGCTTCCTGTCGGACCTGGGGACGCCGCCGATCAAGGCTTTCCGCACAGCGGCGGAGTTTGCGCTCAACAGCCATCTGCGGCGCGCGCTCGCAGAAGCGGAGTTGGATTTCGAGCGGATTCGTATCCTGCTGGAAGAGGCGCGGGTGGTCAAGGTGGTGCTCGATGCCGAGATGCTGGGCTATACCATCCAGCATACGCTTGAGCAGAAGATGGGGCACTTCTTCGAAGAGCCGGCCGACCTGGATCTCCTCCAGGGGCTCGAGGCGGCGGTCAAGCTGGCGCGCACGCTGCCGTTCGAGGTCAATCTCTGGCAAACGCAGAATATCTACTATGGCATGTTGCAGACATTCTACCCCACATTTCTGAAGAAGGCCGAGCGTGGGAATGAAGATGCGCAGATCTGGATCAGTCACTTTAGTGCGCTTGGTGATAAACTGCGCGTGCGGTTAACATAGCGTAGGGCCGGGGAGGCTCACCACCCTATCCCCGGACGATTAGCTTGATCGGCTCTATGAGTAACTGCATTGGAGACAGATAGCCGGGCCGCTTAACAGAAGGCAAAAAACCGATGGATACAGGGATTGCAGGATGGCACTCCAGACATGAATATTCGGAAATGACCCCGTCTGAGGGTGACATGGTTTTCCGGAGCATGTTTGATTATGCGGCGATTGGCGCGGCACTGGTGGCGCTTGATGGTCGTCTGCTGCGGGTCAACTGTGCCCTGTGCGGCACCATCGGCTATGCCGAACACGAACTGCTCTCGGCGACGCTGCAAACGCTCACGCATCCCGACGATTGGAGCCGGAGTAACGCGACTATCCGGCAACTGCCGGCAGATGAAAACTATAACCAGCATCTGGAACAGCGCTTTCTGCATAAGCTGGGGCATCCAATCTGGACCCTGACGAGTGTGGCGCTCATCCGCGATACGCGTGGCGATCCCCAGGCATTCTTTGTCCAGATCCAGGATATTACGGAACGCAAACAGGCTGAGCAGAGTCTGCACGAGCGCGAACAGCGGTTTCGCACGATGTTTGACCAGTCGCTCCAGTTTATCGGTCTGCTCAATCCCGACGGGACGCTGCTGGAGATTAACCAGACGGCGCTGAGTATTTATGGCCTAACCTATACCGATATGCTCCACCGTCCGTTCTGGGAGACGCCCTGGTGGAGCCATTCGCCCGCGGTACAGCAGCGCCTCAAGGCCACGATCCGTCAGGCGGCACAGGGAACACCGGCCCAGTGTGAAGTAGACATGCCGGTTGATACCGGCGACCTGCGGATCTTCGACTTCTCGATCAAACCGCTGTACGATGCCGTCGGGCAGATTACCGCGCTAATTTTGGAAGGCTATGATGTCACCGGCTGGAAATATGCCGAGGCAGCCCTGCGCGAGAGCGAAGAGCGGTTCCATCGCGCCTTCGATTATGCCTCCATCGGGATGACGCTGGTCTCGCCGGATGGACGCTGGCTCAAGGTCAACCCGGCCTTTTGCGATCTGGTTGGCTATCCTGAGTCTGAGTTGCTGACGATGGAGTTTCAGTCGATTACTTATCCGGATGATCTGGACTCCAGTGTTGGTCATATGCGCCGGTTACTCGCGGGCGATTCGCCCTACTTTCATCTGGAGAAGCGCTATATTCACCGGCAGGGGCATATCGTCTGGGTTTTGTTAAGTGTTGCGCTGGTATGTGATGCACAGAACCAGCCGCTGTATGCCGTTGTTCAAGCGCAAAACATTACACAGCATAAACGTGCCCGGCAGGAACTGGCGCGGCGCGTATCCGAACTGGCGCACTCCAACGCCGAGTTGGAGCAGTTTGCCTATGTCGCCTCGCATGATCTGCAGGAGCCGCTGCGCAAAATCTCCAGTTACACGGAGTTGCTGGCGCGGCGCTACCAGGGGAAGATCGATCCCGGAGCCGATAAGTTTATCGGCTACATTGTTGATGGTGCGAATCGCATGCAGCAGTTGATCAACGACCTGCTGACCTACTCGCGGGTGGGCCGGACAACCGATCTGACTATGGAGAACGTTGAACTTGGGCAGATCATGGCAGGGGTGTTCAACGATCTGGCCCGGACGATCCGGGATAGCCGGGCCGAGATTACCTGCGATGAACTGCCGGTGATACTGGGCCATCCCCGACATATTGCACAGTTGTTGCAAAACATGATCACCAACGCCATTAAGTTTCGGGGTGATGCGCCGCCCTGGGTGCATATTTCCGCCGAGCACCGTGCTGATGAGTGGGTCATCGCGGTGCGTGATAACGGTATTGGTATTGCTCCTGAATATGCCGAACGCATCTTTGTGGTGTTTCAGCGGTTGCATACGCGCACCGAGTATCCGGGGACGGGGATCGGTCTGGCGATCTGTAAGAAAATCGTCGAACGGCATGGCGGGCAGCTCTGGGTGGAGTCGCAGCCAGGACAGGGTTCGACATTCTTTTTTACTCTCCCGGCGAGCCGGAACCATAGTGATCAAGGTGAAATGTAATAGTGGGACAACCATTTGATGTGCTGCTGGTTGAAGATGATCCCGGCGATGTGGATCTTACACGTGAGGCTTTAAAAGAGGCTAAAATGATGGTTAATCTCACCATCGTTGAAGATGGCGAATCAGCCATAGCCTACCTGCGCAAAGAAGAGCCCTACACCAACGCCGTGCGACCGGATCTGATCCTGCTTGACCTGCATCTGCCCCGGAAAGATGGGCGCGAAGTGCTGCGCGAGTTAAAGAATGACACGGGTTTGCGTACGATTCCGGTCGTGATCTTGACCTCCTCACAGGCAAATGCCGATATCCTGGATATCTATGGTCTGGGCGGCAACTGCTATGTGACCAAGCCGGTTGGGTTTGCGGAGTTCTCCAAAGTTGTGCGCTCTATCGAGGACTTCTGGTTTACTGTCGTCAAACTGCCATCAGAGTAAATATGTGATATGATGTAGCTATGCAACCAGTCAGAATGCTCCTGATCGAGGATGATCCCGGTGATTCCGATCTGCTCCAGGAACTGCTCTCCGAAGAAAAGTCGTATGTCTACACCCTGGAGTGGGTCGAACGTCTGCAGACTGGACTCGAGCGCCTGGCCCTGGGTGGCATCGATGTCGTTTTGCTGGATTTGTCACTGCCGGACAGCCACGGGTTAGATACTTTTATTGCCGTCAATACCCATGCGCCGGCCCTGCCGGCGGTGGTGTTGAGCGGTCTGGATGATGAAACCATCGCGCTGGAGGCGGTGCGTCAGGGTGCGCAGGACTATCTGGTCAAGGGTCAGGTTGATGGCCGCATCATTGCGCGGGTGATCCGCTATGCTATCGAGCGGAAGTCGGCGGAAGAGGCGCTCCGCGAGAGTGAAGCGCGTTTTCGCGGCGCATTTGATCATGCTGCGATTGGGATGGCGATGGTTGCCACTGATGGCCGCTGGATGGAAGTGAATGATGTCGTATGTGAGATCGTCGGTTATAGGCGTGATGAACTGCTGGCAATGAGCTTTCAGGATATCACCCATCCTGATGATTTACAGACGGATCTGGGGCTGTTTTACCATCTGCTGGCGGGTGAGACAAATTATTACCATCTGGAGAAGCGCTATATCCATAAGCTGGGACAGGAGATCTGGGTGCAGATCAGTGCCTCGCTGGTGCGCAATATTCGGAAACAGCCGCTCTATGCGGTCGTGCAGATCCAGGATATTACCCGGCGGAAGCGCGTTGAAGAAGAACTGGCGCACCGACTGGAGGAACTGGCTCGCTCTAACGCCGAACTGGAGCAGTTTGCCTATGTTGCCTCGCACGACCTGCAAGAGCCCTTGCGCATGGTTGCCAGTTATACGCAACTGCTGGCGCGGCGCTACCGGGGGCAACTGGATAGCGATGCCGATGAGTTTATTGAGTACGCGGTTGATGGTGTCGTCCGTATGCAACAGTTGATCAACGATCTGCTGACCTACGCGCGGGTGGGTACCCGCGGCTGCGAGTTTGAACCAACCGATTGCGAAGCTATCTTTGAGCAGACGCTGCTTGATCTACAGACAGCACTGGGCGAGAGCAACGCTGAAATTACCCGTGATCCCCTGCCGATGGTTGTGGCCGATCCGGCCCAATTACGGCAGGTATTTCAGAACTTGCTGGGAAATGCCATAAAGTTTCGGAGTGCCGTACCGCTCCACATCCATATTTCGGCCGAGCGCAAGGGTGACGAGTGGGTTTTCTCGGTCAGCGATAATGGCATCGGGCTTGATCCGGAGTATGCCGAGCGTATTTTTGTTATTTTTCAGCGGTTGCATGGGCGCGAACAGTATCTTGGGACCGGGATTGGGTTATCGATCTGCAAGAAGATAATTGAGCGGCACGGTGGGCATATCTGGGTAAAAGGGCAATCCGGACAAGGCGCTACATTTTATTTTACCATTCCGGTACACGCACGGTTGCGTCCACGTATGAATTCTGTTGATTGTTAGACAGCGAAGTCGAATTACTGTTTGAACTATGATGAAATTCAATTCTACCGTGTCTATTCTGCTGATCGAGAATGATCCTGAGGATGGACAACATCTAGAGTCTATGCTGAACGGTGGAGGCGAGGCTGCTCACCTCCAGTTTGCGGTAACGGTTGCCGAAAATCTGCAAACTGCGCTTCAGTGCCTGGCGGATCACTCCTTTGACCTGGCGTTGCTCGATCTGCAACTGCCCGACAGCCAGCATATTGAGCCGTTTGTGAAAATCCATGAGCAGGCTCCCGATCTGCCGCTTGTCGTCATGACGGATGTCGAGGATGAGAATTTTGCCATTAAACTGGTGCAAATGGGCGCACAGGATTATCTGGTCAAAGAGACCATCCATACGACGCTGCTCATCCGTTCAATCCGCTATGCGATTGAGCGATACCGGATGCAGGTAGAGTTGGAACAGACGCGGCGCGAGGAGCAGCATGAACGCGAGTTTCGCTCGCTTGAACATCTGTCGCAGCCGGTGAATACCACAGTGACCGCACGGTTGTTTGGGGCCACTCCTCTACGTGAATCGCTGCCGGACCTGTTTAACGAACTGGTGCAGCGCTATGGACATCTGCTGGATATTGCGCTGGAACAACGGACTTACAAGGTCGATTATGCGTTATCCGAGGATCTACGTTTGATTGCCGAGCAGTTGGGCTTCCTCAAAGCCGGCCCGCGGGATGTGGTCAAGATGCATAGCACGGCGCTGAAACGGAAAACAACAAATGCTGCCCCGCAAAAGGTACAGGCGTACGTTGAAGAAGGACGCTTGATGGTCCTTGAACTTATGGGATATCTGGTATCATACTACCGCAATTATGCCCTGGGTATCAGTACGCGGGCTCCGGCAATTCCCAAGAAGAAAACCCAGGAAGGAGGAGGGGCATGAATAAGTATATTCTCAGGTTGTATATTACTGGGCAGACGCCAAAGTCGGAACGCGCTATTGAGAACTTGCGCCGCATCTGTGAAGATGAACTGGATGGGCAGTACCAGATGGTGATTATCGACGTTCTGGAGCGCCCGCAACTGGCGGAGGACGAGAAGATTCTGGCGACGCCTACGCTGATTAAGGAGTTGCCGCCGCCCCTACGGCGCATTATCGGTGATCTCTCCGATACCGAGAAGGTGCTACTGGGTCTGGAGTTGCGTCGTTCTCCCTAACGTGTACTGTTGTTTATAGGTCAGGAGTGACAAATGACCCTTGATAAGAGAGAAAAAAACCGTATTGAGAAGCTGACAACACATATTCCTGGCTTTGAAATAATATCGCTGGGTGGTCTGCCACATGGGCGTACTACCTTAATTTCGGGTACGGCCGGTAGTGCTAAAACCGTCTTCGCCAGCCAGTTCCTGGCCGAGGGTATTCGTCAGGGCCGTGAGGGTGGCGTTTTTGTGACCTTCGAAGAGGCGACCAACGATATTCGCAGAAATATGCTAGGGTTTGGCTGGGATATTCAGCAGTGGGAAAAAGAGGGCAAGTGGGCCTTTGTTGATGCGTCACCCCAGCCGGGAACCGAGCCAATTGTGATTGGTGAGTATGATCTGGGGGCGCTGTTGGCGCGGATTGAGAATGCCGTGCGCCGGGTCGATGCCAAACGGGTTTCACTTGACTCACTCGGGGCAATTTTTACGCAGTTTGCCGATAATAATACCCTGCGCCGCGAACTCTTTCGCGTGGTCTCCGCACTCAAGGCAATGGGTGTCACGGCGGTGATTACCGCTGAGCGTACCGAGGAGTATGGCGATATCGCACGCTATGGTTTTGAAGAGTTTGTGGCCGACAATGTGGTCATTTTGCGCAATGTGATGGAAGATGAGAAGCGCCGGCGCACCGTTGAGATTCTTAAGTTTCGTGGGACAAACCATCAGAAGGGTGAATTTCCCTTTACCATTATGCCCGATCAAGGACTCGTTATCATTCCCCTCTCGGCGATTGAACTCAAGCAGAAATCGACTGACATTCGCATTACATCGGGCAACTGGGAACTGGACCAGATGTGTGGCGGGGGCTTCTTCCGTGACTCGGTGGTGCTGGTGTCCGGTGCCACCGGGACTGGCAAAACGCTGATGGTAACGAGTTTTATGGCCGGGGGCGCAATGAATGATGAGCGCTGTCTGCTCTTTGCCTTTGAGGAGAGCCGCGAGCAACTCTTCCGTAATGCGATTGGGTGGGGCGTGGACTTTGAGCAGATGGAGCGTGAGGGCAAGCTCCGGGTGGTCTGTGAGTACCCCGAAACCACCGGCATTGAGGATCACCTTATCCGCATGAAGCAGACCATTGAGCAGTTTGAGCCCAATCGGGTGGCGGTTGATAGCCTCTCAGCGCTGGAACGGGTCTCGACTATGAAAGGCTTCCGCGAGTTTGTGATCAGCCTGACCTCGTTCGTCAAACATCGGGAACTGGCCGGGTTGTTTACCTCAACCACTCCGACGTTGCTGGGTGGTACATCAATTACCGAGGCGCATATTTCAACCACCACCGACTCGATTATTCTGCTGCGGTATGTTGAGATTTATGGCGAGATGCGCCGGGGTATTACCGTGCTGAAGATGCGCGGTTCGATGCACGATAAAGAGATCCGTGAGTTTATGATCGATGGTGGCGGGATGCATATCGGCAAGCCGTTCCGCAATATTTCCGGTATCCTGTCCGGGAACTTTGTGCATGTTGCGCCGGCCGAGATGGATCGGATTAACAGCCTGTTTACTGAAGACGAAGAGGATGGCAAGGAGATCTAACCGTCTAGTTCACACGCTGCGCAACCAGGCATTGCTCTGCATAGTTGCCGGGTGATACGGGTTCTACTTACTATCGTGCGTGAGAATGCGTATATTTGGGGGTATACAGGGTGATCCGCGCCGGTTTGTTGACGAGGGATTGCACAAAGTGAAACCAGCCATGACACACCAGTCCGAAACTCAGCAGTCAGCATCAGTAGCTACGCCGGTCTTATTGATTGATGCTAGCACCGATGATGCCCAGGCAATCCGCGTAGCGCTGGCCCAGGCCAGTAAAGCCCAGTTTGATCTGGTTCATGTCGCCGATCTTGCTACCGGATTGCAGCACCTCGATCAGATGCCGTTTGCGGTGATCCTGTTTGCCTTTACCCCATCCGATAACCCGGCGTTTGAACCATTAACCCGCTTGCAGATGCAGGCACCGGACATCCCGATTGTGGTTCTGTCGGAACTTGATGATGAGCATCTGGCAATCCGAGCCCTGCAGGAGGGTGCGCAGGGCTATCTGGCGAAAACGGGGCTGGATACCACCTCGTTGACTCTGGCCTTGCGACATGCGGTGGAGCGCCATCGTATGCGTACGGAACTGGCCCAATCCACCCGGGATCTGCAGTCGAGCGAAGCTCGCTTTTATAAACTGGTTGAGAAGAGCGCCGACGGCATTATTGTCGTGAATGAAGATGGGATTGTACGCTATGTCAACCCGGCGGCGGAACTGCTCTTTGACCGGAATGCCGAGAGCTTTATCGGTGAGATGTTTGGCTTTCCCGTGGTCGTGGGGGAAACCACCGAGCTTGATATTGTCCGCCGGCAGGGGGGCGTTGCCGTTGCCGAGATGCGCGTTGTTGAGATCAGTTGGGGCGGCGAAATAGGCTATGTGGCGTCACTGCGCGATATCACCGACCGGAAGCGGGCCGAGGAGCATATCCGCCAACTGAATGCTGAACTCGAACAGCGGGTCCAGGAGCGCACCGCCGAGCTAAAGCGCTCTAACGCCGAGTTGGAGCAGTTTGCCTATATTGCCTCCCATGATCTGCAAGAGCCGTTGCGCATGGTTGCCAGCTATATGCGCCTCCTGGAAAAGCGCTACAAAGGCCGCCTGGACGATGATGCCGATAAGTTTATCGACTACGCAGTTGATGGCGCGGTACGCATGCAGCAGTTGATCAATGACCTGTTGGAATATTCCCGCGTGGATGCCCGCGGCCGCGAGTTTACCCCCACCGATTTTGAGGCGCTGGCCGATCAGACGCTGACCAACCTGAAGGTGGCGATTGAGGAGAGTGGTGCCACGATTACTCGTGATCCGCTGCCGACGCTGTATGCCGATGGGTTGCAGATTGGGCAACTGCTCCAGAACCTGGTGGGGAATGCCATCAAGTTCCGGCGGGAGGAACCGCTGCACGTTCACATCTCTGCCGAGCGCCGGGAGCAGGAGTGGCTCTTCGCTGTCCGTGACAACGGCATCGGTATTGATCCGGAGTATGTCAACCGTATCTTCGAGATCTTCCAGCGGCTGCATGGCCGGGGCAGCTACCCCGGCACGGGCATTGGCCTGGCGATCTGCAAAAAGATTGTCGAGCGCCACTGGGGCCGCATCTGGGTCGAGTCGCAGCCGGATCAGGGCTCGACGTTCTATTTTATGCTGCCCGCGCGGGAGGGGTAGTTGTAACTGCTATGCTGCCGTGTCCAATGATTTTCAGGTGATTGCAATGACCGATTTAAACCACCGACACACCGACACATTGATACCGGCCGCTCCTATCCATGGGGTTTCCTGTTCATCGGTGGTTATTGGTTATACCCCCGAACGTGAATAATTACCTGGAATGTCCCCCTTGCCGGAATCACCCACTTGTTCTACAATTGACTGTTACCCGTCCGTCTCGGGCGGGGTGGCTCTGTGGTATACTTGTGCGTATCATACCTGCAACCTGAGTAGGGATCACCCGCTATGTCCGCATCCCGAACGCAAACGCGTGCTACTCGCTCCCGGACAGCGCGGAGCGTTGGCGATGAGCTGCGCAACTATAAGTTGCACGAGCGCATCGGCCAGGGCGAACTTGCGACGATCTACAGCGCGACGCATCTGGGGCTGGATCGCCCGGTGCATATCCATATCCTGCGCCGCACCGACTGGATCTCGGTCAGCCGGTTTCAACTGGCGGCCCGCCTCGCCGCGCGTCTGAGCCATCCCAACCTGCTCCCCGTGATCGATGCCGGCCATGATGATCACTTCGGTGACTACCTGGTGACACCGATGCTGAATGCGCGCCCGCTTGAGGCGCTGCTGGAGGAGGGGCCAGTTGAGCCGCTGTCGGCGCTACGCATCACCACGCAGATTGCCACAGTGCTGGACTACTTGCATGAGAACAACGTCATTCACCGGGATGTACAGCCGACCAACATCCTGGTGACACCGCAGGGTGTGGCCTACCTGACCAACCTGAGCCTGGCCGCCGGCCCCGATACCCCCGACCTGAGCAGCATTGACGAGGCCGATTATCTCACCCCTTACTCTGCGCCGGAACAACGCCTTGACCAGGGCGATGCCGTCGCCGCGCTGGATATCTATGGCCTGGGCGCGGTGCTCTACCATATGTTTAGCGGTGAACTGCCGCCGCCACCTGAGTTGGAACGCCCTGCGCTGGTTGCGCACGACCCGGCGCTGGAGCCGGTTGATCATGTTGTCGGGCGGATGCTGGCGCTTGAGCCGGCCGTACGCTTTCCCAATGCCACGGCCGCCGCTACTGCGTTGCGTCAGTCGCTGCGCACTCAGATCGATCTTGCCACCGATGATATGGAGGAGTCGCGCTGGGCGCCTGCCGCCGAGTGGCTGGAGAATCCGCTCGAGACGGTGCTGGGGGAGATGCTTGACCCGGACTTTGTCGGCCGTAGCCGCAAGCGTGCCGACGACCTGCACCGGGCCAATGTTCTGCGCCGCATGCTCAACCGCTGGAGCCGCGACGGCCGGTTTCGGCGCACGGCCCTGGGGCAACTGCTCCAGCCGGATCAGATTGTCAGCTACAACATCTATTTTTACGAGTTGCGCACACTCTACGAAACGCGTACCCCACCCGAACCGCGCCGGCAACCGCAGCAGGAAAATGAACGCTCTGCCACGTTGCCTATGCCTGACCTCTGGGATACGGCTGTCCCCGACATGCCCCCCTTCACGTCGGTTCCGCCGCAGGAGATGGTGCTGCCCAACTCAATGCGCGTGCTGACCTGCCCGGAGTGCCAGGGCGTTGGCCGGGTGGTCTGCCCGACCTGTGAGGCGAAAGGCACCGTGGATAAGCTGCGCCGCGTCCGCAATCCCGATGGCGGGTTTGGCGAGGAGTCGATTACGCAGCCCTGTCCGGAGTGTCGTGGCTATGGTCGGCAGAACTGCGTTGCGTGTCAGGGCAGCGGTAATCTGGTTGAGGAACAGGTGTTTACCTGGTCGCGCCGGGGGCGGGCGTGGGAAAATACCGACGACCTGGAAGGGTTGCCCGGCCCGGCGATCAAACGGCGGCTTGAACTGGTCTACGATGCGCCGATTAACATGTATGAGGGGCGCTGGCACAGCGTTGCGCCGCTGGCCGAGTTACTGCGCAGCGCTATCGCTGATGCGGGCGATGATACACGGCTGGTTGAAGTCGAGTTGAGCATTCGGGGCGCGCCGATTACCGAGGTGGATTATCAACTGAATGATACAACCCACACGCTCTATCTGATCGGCTTCGATAATGAGATCCTGGGCGACTGGACCCTGCTCAACCCGGAGCGGGTGATCCTGGCCGTAGTACTGGGTGTGCTGCTGCTGCTGATCGTGAGCGCACTGGTTGTGCGCCTGGTGTAACCCCTCCCCGCGTGTTGTCACCTCCTCCTCATCTTTTGTTCAGGCGAAGCTACGCAACCGGATCGTTTGCATAAATAGACGATCCGCTGTGCCCTTGCCGGCACTCTCCATCTGATGAGGTTTCTTATGCGTGTTCAAACTTCGCTTGCCCTGCTGCTAATCTTCACCTTGCTGCCGGCGCTGACGGGCTGTACCAACCCGAACCAGGCGGCCGCGCCCGCGACGCAGGTGCCGACGGCGCAGATCATCTCCAAACCCGAACCCGCCGCCATCGTGCTCTCGCCCACGCCCACGCCGGACATGACCGCAACAGCGCAGGCGCTCCAGCCGACGACCACGCCGACACCGCTTGCTGCCACGCCAACGCCGGTGGTGCGGCAGGGACCGGGCGGTCTGCCCTACCCGCTGCAACTGGCGCAACTCAACTTTGGTGTTGTCGGCCATCTCTACTACACCGACCGCTACACGGCGCTCGCTACGGCACAGGAGGCGGGCTTTGAGTGGTTTCGCCAGCAGATCCACTGGCGCGATATCGAGGATAGTAGCGGTCAGTTCTTCTGGGGCGACCTGGATAATATCGTTGCCGCCGCAGATGCGCGCGGTGTGCTGCTCTTGATCAGTGTGGTTCGCTCACCAACCTGGCATACCGCCAACGGCAGCGACGGGATGCCCCAGGATCCGGCAACCCTGGCGCGGTTTGTAGGGGCGCTGGCGACACGCTACCAGGGGCGCATCCATGCCATCGAGATTTGGAATGAGCAAAACCTGGCCTACGAGAATGGCGGGCGGGTTGCGCTGGAAGATGCCGGGCACTATGTTGAACTGCTGGCAGCCGCTTACAACAGCATCAAGGCGGTTGATCCGCGTATCATCGTTGTGGCGGGTGCGCCCTCCTCCACCGCAATGAACAACCCCGATATTGCTATCCCCGACCAGGACTATCTGCGGGCGATGTACAGCTACAAGGATGGAATGATCCGCGACTACTTTGATGTGCAGGCGATCCATCCCGGTGGCTCGGCCAACCCGCCCGATACGCTCTGGCCCGACAACCCCAGCCCCGCCGACGGCTGGACTGATGATCCGACCTTCTACTTTCGTCATGTCGAGAACTCCCGTCGCCTGATGGAGGAGGCCGGGTTGGGCGATCATCAAGTCTGGATCACCGAGTTTGGCTGGGCCACGCAGAACAACACCCCCGGCTTTGAGTTCGGCAACCAGATCTCATTCGAGACCCAGCGCGCTTACATTGTCGGGGCAATGCAGCGCTCTTATGAGCAGTACCCCTGGATCAGCAATCTGTTCCTCTGGAACCTGAACTTTAGCGTGCTCCAGCGGGAGAATGGCCTTGATCCGTTGCATGAACAGGGCTCCTTCAGCATCGTACATGGCGACTGGTCACGCCGCCCGGCATTTTACGGTATTCAGGAGTTTATCGCACAGACACGGCCGGCACAGGGGAATTAATCTCAAGAAAGCATCCTGTTCACGGACAGTCTCCGTGGGCAGGATGCTTTGCGTTCTATCTGCAACAAAATGTTTGGGAGATGCGCAGGGATTACCCCATTGCCAACATATAGATCGGTGCAAAAATCACTGCCGCAATCAGCAGTAAGAAGAGCAGCAGCTTAAGCTGTTCGACACTCCGGCGCGAACCTAGTTGCTGGCGGGCCTCAGGTGCATAGGGCACATTGGGTTGCTCATCAAACAGGATATGGCCCAGGTTGCCCGGCGCGCGTACGACAGTTGTGGCAAGGGTACCAATCAGTTCTTTGGCCGTAACCAGCGGCGGAGCCCAGTAGGCTTCCTCGGCAGTGATGGGCTTCCCGGTCAACGCACAGCGCAGTTCACCACTTACACGGTTTTGCGGCTCGCCGGATGCTGCTGTCGGGGATGTTGATGTGATAGTTTGTTCAGACATGGGGTTACCTCCCTGATTATTACGTGGTGCTGGAACACAGGTACACCGTTATCTTAAGAACAACGCAATACAATACATGACTCTGGAGTCCTGGATTGCCCGCTACCCGGTAGCGGCGCTGCAACCTATGAAATCTTTCGTACAAAGCGCTCGATACGCTCCAACGCTTCCTCAATCTTATCCATTGAGGTGGCATAGCAGGCGCGTACATGGCCCGCCCCGCTTGGTCCAAATGCATCACCCGGAATGACGGCGACCTGCTCTTCCAGCAGGAGCCGTTCGACAAACACCTCACTACTCAGGCCCAGGTGCGATACCTGGGGGAAGGCATAGAATGCGCCTTGTGGCTCAAATGTGTGTAGCCCGATGGTATTCAGGCCATTGACAATGACCTGGCGGCGGCGATCATACTCGGCAACCATCGCCCTGACACTCGCTTCGCCCTGGCGGATTGCTTCCAGCCCGGCATACTGACTCATCGTCGGCGCGGACATAATCGCATACTGATGGATCTTGGCGATAGCCTGGGTCAGATCGGCGGGTGCCGCCACCCAGCCAAGCCGCCAGCCGGTCATTGCGTAGGCTTTCGAGAAGCCCCCCATCAGCACGGTGCGCTCCTGCATATTGGGCAGCGCCGCAAAGCAGGTATGGTCAACATCATAGACCAGGCGATCATAAATTTCATCGGAGAAGACAATCAGATCGTGGCGTTCGGCCACCGCTGCGACCTCCAGCATGCGCTCGCGGGTCATCACCGCGCCGGTCGGGTTGCTGGGGTAGCCGATCAGGAGGGCGCGGGTTTTGGGTGTAATTGCCGCCTCCAGCGCCTCGGCCGTCACCTGGAACGACTCCTCCATACTGGTCGGCACATACACTGGTCGCGCACCGGAGAAGGCGACACAGGGACCATAGGCGACAAAACAGGGCTCCGGGATTATCACCTCATCGCCGGGGTCCAGCAGCGCCAGGGCGGCATTCTGCAATGCTTCACTGGCACCAACCGTAATGAGCAACTCGCGCTCCGGATCGTAGCGCACATCATAGAGCCGCTGAAGATGCTCGTTGAGCGCTATCCGTAGTTCAAGTAGACCAAAATTTGACGTATACCCGGTGAAAATATCAATCGATTGTTGACCTGCCGCACGAATCGGTGCAGGCGTAAGAAAATCCGGCTCTCCCACCCCAAGCGAAATTACATCCGGCATAGTCGCAGCAATATCAAAAAAGCGGCGAATGCCCGATGATGTCATTGCGCGAACGCGGCGCGAAACACGTTCACGGAGCATAGTACAGGCTCCTCAAGTGGACCGAGGATACATGATATGATTATGAAAGTGCGGTTCTGTGACAATCTGTTATCCCGAAGTCCATCATCAATACAAAGTTTTCCTGGTTCAGATGCGTATATTATCACACCTTATCGCAAGATGCCAGAGACAAAACAGTGACGATAGTACTGGTGTGGTTTTGAGAGAGGTACCAGGATGCCGGCGTATGAAATTGGACGATGGCGTGGCCCCCGAACCGTTACCGGTTATCTTGTACCCGTTGATTTAGGAGGACAATGGTATGACTGAAACTGATACCATGTTGAATGCGCTTGCGCCGTTGGACGGACGCTACCGCCGGGATGTGGCTGCGCTGGCGGCCTACTTTAGCGAGGCGGCACTCTTTCGCTACCGGGTGCGGGTTGAGGTGGAGTATCTTATCTTCCTGGCGCGTACGCCCAGCCTGACGTTTGTGCCCCCGCTTACTGCTTCCCAGCAGGCGCGGCTGCGCGCGCTCTACCGCCAGTTTAGCCTGGAAGATGCGCAGGCCGTTGCTGCCTGGGACCGGCGGGTGAACCACGATGTGAAGGCCGTGGAGTACTGGCTGCGTGAGCGTCTCGCCGCACTGGGGCTGGAAGCCTGGGCCGAGGCGGTGCATTTTGCGCTGACCTCCGAGGATGTCAACAATCTGGCCTATGCCCTGCTGGTGCGCGAGGCGCGAGATCTGGTGCTGCTGCCCGCCCTGAATGAACTGCATGGTGTGCTGCGTGAGCCGGCTCTGGTCGAGGCCGAGACGCCCATGCTGAGCCGTACGCATGGACAGCCCGCCACCCCGACCACCTTTGGCAAAGAGATGGCCGTCTTCGCGTCCCGGTTGCGGCGCGCTACTGCCGATCTGTCGGCGGTGCAGTTGACCGGCAAACTCAATGGTGCTACCGGGACATTCGCCGCGCATGTCGTCGCTGCACCGGAGGTGGACTGGCTGACCTTTAGCCGCGCCTTTATCCGTACCCTTGATCTGGAACCGCTTCTGCTGACCACCCAGATCGAGCCGCACGATACGCTGGCGGCCCTGTGTGATACGCTTAAGCGGCTCAACACGCTGCTGCTGGACCTCTGCCAGGATTACTGGCGCTACATCAGTGACGGCTATCTGGTTCAGGCATCGCAGGCGGGGGAAGTTGGCTCATCGACCATGCCGCACAAAGTCAACCCGATCGATTTCGAGAATGGCGAAGGCAACCTGGGGTTAGCCAATGCGCTGCTCGAGTTTTTCAGTCGGAAGCTGCCGGTTTCGCGGCTCCAGCGGGATCTCTCCGACAGCACGGTGCTGCGCAATCTAGGGGTGGCGTTTGGCTACAGCCTGCTGGCCTATCGTCGCATCCAGCGGGGGTTGGGTAAGGTTGCCGTCAATCGGGAGTATTTGCTGGAGGTAGTGCGGGCGCATCCTGAAGTGCTGGCCGAGGCGGTACAGACGATCCTGCGCCGCGCCGGGTATCCCCAGCCATATGAAGCGCTCAAGGAGTTAACCCGCGGCCGCGTCCTGACGCCGGCAGACCTGGCGAGCTTCCTCGCCAATCTGGATGTTGATGCTACCGTCAGGGACGAACTGAGTACACTGACGCCGGAAGGCTATGTTGGCCTGGCGGCGAAGCTGGCCCGCCTGCGCGAGGGGTAGCCGGTTGTCGTTGGGCGTGGGTTAGCCCGGGTTGCTGAGACGCTCCGTAGGACTTGAATGCTATGCGCCGGGATGCCGGCGTACTAGTGCCGGCGTCACCTTCTGACCTATTCACACACCGCAGGTTGTATGCTATAGTCACCAGCAGTGGTCAAAGGGTTAGCAGTTTTGTACCAGAGCGCTCTGGTCCGCTGCTGACCCTCCAGCCAGACCGGCAGGTCAAAGGGTTGGCAGTTTTGCACCAGAGCGCTCTGGTCCGCGGCTGATCCTCGCCCCCAACTACCACACGCTGCGGCGCCACCTTGCCGGCATTTCCCCGCTCTGCATTTCTCTTTGCGAAAATTTATGCCTTTGGAAAGCCATAAAACGTGATCCGGAGAGACGTGATAGCCGTTTAGGGCTTTGTTATCGGCCAGGGGGCTTGACACATACTGTATACTGCATTGGGAAGGGATCCGTCGTTGCCCTCGCTTGCGTGCTTCAGTAGTTTTACTTGAATTGAGGAGGATCTGCACCGATGCAGAAGACAGATTTTATCAAGGCGGTTGCTGAACGAACCGGTGTTTCGCAAAAGGAGACGAAACAAGTTATCGATGCTGCTCTCGATATCATTGCGGAGACCCTGGCGAAAGGTGAAAAGGTGACGCTGACCGGTTTTGGTACGTTTGAAGTCCGGGATCGTCAGGCGCGTGAAGGGGTGAATCCACAGACGCGGGAGAAGATCCATATTCCGGCCACCCGGACGCCCGGTTTTAGTGCCAGCAGCACGCTAAAGGACTCGGTGAAGGGGTAGGGCCGCAGCAGGCATGGCGTCAGCGGTTGCAGCGAGTTCGCGGGTGCCAGGCCAGTGCCTGCGCGTTTCCTGCGCGCATCTTCCTGGTGGCCGGCACCAGACTCCTGCTTTATCCACAAAGGGGAGCGCCTGTACGGTTCTCCTTTCCGATTGTTTCGCGGTTGCGATCTGCTACAAACAGATTGTAACCGCCGTGTGTGCGTGCTATCAGGAAACCTTCCTCAGCTTTCCCCCTGATAGTGGTTAACGCGGAACCGATACCATTGCTGCGCCCATGATATGGTCGCAGTTGTGTGTGTCTGCCGGAAAAACCAGACCTCTTTATTACATGACTTATGCGGTACGGACTGTTCCGGCCACATGCCAGACTGGAAGCCGGTTGCGCTTGCGGCAGCATGGTACTTCCCGTTCGCTTATTTTTTTAAGCATTAAATGAAATTCTGGCCCCACTTGAACACGAAAAACCGGCTGATTTTGGGACATGTTCCCCACTACGGCCTACACGATACCGGGATGTGTAAAGCATTTCAACAAAATGAGCCGTCATGTGGTATGACA
>DAOTUI010000191.1:0-11252 GCA_034437035.1 Chloroflexaceae bacterium | reverse complement strand
GCATGGTACTTTTTGATCTTTTTCACAAAAATTTTGCACTTCGTGCAAAATTTTTGTGAAAAAGACTGGAATCTTCCGCCCTGCCGGAGGCGAAATTTCCTTTCGGGTGAGCAACCGCGTAAGTCGTGTCCATAACAAACGGAGTCGCCTCCGCGACGGCCGAGAGGTCGGACCACTTTGTACTCAGGAAGGTCTTTGCCTGGTCAAGATGCTGCGTGTTGCGGGTGGTATCGGGTGTGGGTAGTTCTCAGTTCTCCCGTTCTCAGTTCTTCATCTGGGGCTTGACAAAGTGTCAAATCTACACTATACTTAGTGTCAATTATACACTAATTTGTTGCCGGACGGATACAAACAGAGGAGGCGCGCATGCATGCCGGGTTTCGGATTGCGGGGGGCTCGGTGCCGGGCCGCGATCATCTGGGGCGGGGACGGTTGCTGGTTGGGCGGAATAACCAGGATGCCTTTGGCTGGTGGGGCACGCCGCAGGTGCTGGCGGCGCTGGTCGCGGATGGCTGCGGTGCGGGGGCGCACTCCGAGGTTGGCGCGCACCTGTGTGTGCGTCTGCTGCTGGCGAGTCTGCGCCGGCATCTCGATCCACTTCCGGCAGAGTTGACGACGGACGGGGAGGCGATCACGGCGCTGCCGGCAACGGTGCATGCCGAGGTTCTTGTACAACTGGGCCAACTGGCGGCGCAGATGGGGGAGCGCCCCGATCAGACCATCCGCGATCTGTTGCTCTGCACGCTGCTGGGTGCGCTGATCACCCCCGCGCAGACGGTCATTTTTGCCATTGGCGATGGGGTCTACATCCTGAATGGACAGGTGACGCGCATCGGTCCCTTTGCGGGCAATGCGCCGCCCTACCTGGCCTACGCCCTGCCTGGCGCGGCGGCCTGTCCGCCCGAACTGGCAGATGCAGCACGGCAGTTTCAGATCCTGGCTATGGTGCCAACCGCGCAGGTGGAGTCGCTACTGCTGGCAACCGATGGCCTGCTCGATCTGCTTGCGCGGGCCGGGGAGCCGTTGCCGGGCAGGACGGAACCGCTGGGGCCGGTAGCGCAGTTCTGGGAAGACGCGCGCTACCTGGATAACCCCGATGCCATCCGGCGGCGGCTGGCGCTGGCTAACAGCCAGGCGTTGCGGCCCGACGGTCGGGTGGTGCCGGGACTGCTGCCGGATGACACCACGCTGCTGGTGATGTGCCGCGATCAGGCGGAGGGAGGTGCGACATGAGCCGGGTCTACCTCAACGGGAAGCGGGTGACGCTGACGCCGCAGCAGGCCATCGGCAAGGGCGGCGAGGCGGATGTCTACCGCTACGGCGATAGCGCGTTCAAGCTCTGGAAGACGCCGCAGCATCCCGATCTGCAGGGGCTGCCGGAGGCGCAGGCCGCCGCCCAACAGCGGTTGGAACTCTACCAGGAGAAGTTGCCGGCCTTCCCGCCGGCCCTGCCCGCGCGGGTGATCGCGCCGCAGGCGTGGGCCACCGACCGGACAGGCCACCGCATCCTGGGCTACACCATGCCTCTGGTTGAACCGGCCGAGCCGCTCTACCGCTATGCTGACCGCGCATTTCGCGCGCAGGGCATTGACCAGGCGCGGGTGCAGCAGATCCTGCTCGATCTGGCCGATACGCTGACCGCGCTGCACCGGCAGGGCGTGGTGGTGGGCGATCTGAACGACCTGAATATTTTGGTGCAGGCCGACCAGGCGTATCTGATCGATGCCGACAGCTTCCAGTTTGGCGCGTTTCCCTGCCCGGTCTTCACCGCCCGCTTTCTCGATCCACGGGTGTGCGATCCGCAGGCTCCGGCGCTGGTTCCGGTGCGGCCCTTCACGCCTGACACGGATTGGTACGCCTTTGCGGTGCTGCTGATGCAGGTGTTGCTCTTTGTGGGACCATACGGCGGCGTCTATCGTCCGCGTGACCCGGCGCAGCGCCTGCCGGAGGCGGCCCGCCCGCTGCAGCGCATTACGCTGTTTCACCCGGAGGTGCGCTACCCAAAGCCGGCGCGGCCCTACCAGGTGCTGCCCGACGATCTGCTGCACTACCTGCAGGGCGTGTTTGTGCATGACCGGCGTGGCCCCTTCCCGCGTCACCTGCTGGAGAGTTTGCGCTGGATCAGTTGTCCCACCTGCGGGCAGGAGCATGCGCATGCCGTCTGCCCGCTCTGCACGCCGACGGTGGTCGTGCCGGCAATACCGCCGACTATCACGCGCGGGCGGTTAACCATTGCGCAGCTCTTCACAACGGCGGGACAGCTTGTGCATGTGACTTGTCAGGATGGGCATCTGCGTTGGCTGGCCTACGAGCAGGGCGCTTTTCGGCGCGAAACCGGGGCGCTGGTGCTGCATGGTGAGCCCACGCCTGAGCTAACCTTTGGGCTGGCGGGGGAGCGCACGCTGGTGGCGATGCAGGGGCAACTGGTGGCGCTCCTCGCCGGGCAGCCCCTGTTCCGGGTGGCGGTTGACCAGTGTGGTACGCGGCCCACGTTTGCCGCCAATGCCCGGCATGTCTACTGGGTGGAGGGTGGTCAACTGCTGCGGGATGGGCCGGCCGGCGCGGAGCATATCGGCGCGGTGCTGGCCGGGCAGACCCGCATCTGGGTAGGCGCGCAGTTTGGCTTTGGCTTCTATCGGGCGGGCGCGCTGAGTGTGGCGTTCCTGTTTGACGCCGACCAGCGCGGGATCAACGACACGGTTGCGCTGCCACGCCTGCAGGGGCAACTGCTCGATGCGCGTTGTAGCTTTGCGGCGGAGCAGTGCTGGTTCTTCACGACCACGCAGGAGCAGGGGCAGACCATTAATCGCTGCGTGGTTATTCAGTGCAACGGCGCGGTCGTGGCGACGGCGCAGGCGGTGGCGGGTGATGGCGGCCGGCTCGCCACGCTCACCGGCAAGTGCGCAGTCGAGGCGGGCCTGTTTGCCGCCACCGACGCGGGCCTGGTCCGCCTGGAATGCCGTCAGGGTGCGATTGTCGTAGCCGAACGCTTCCCGGAAACCGAACCGTTTGTCGATGCAGGCTGCGAACTGCTGCCCTACCGCGACGGTCTGGCGCTGGTGTCCCGCCAGAGCATCCGCACCCTGCACATCGGTTGATTCCGAATATTATGCGTCACCGACATGCGGTACGCAGCCATCAGCCGTAGGGACGCGCTTCTGCGCGTCCGGGTGAGCGGCTCAATGCAGAATCTACGCGTACCGCATACATCGTGTCGCAGATCAAAATGTGGCACACGACTCATCACTCAGTGTTCTCGGTGCCCGCTGTGGCAAAAACCTTACACTCATCACTCAGTGCTTTCGATGCCCGCTGTGGCAAAAACCTTACATTCATCACTCAGTGCTCTCGGTGCCCGCTGTGGCAAAAAAACGCATACCAGAAAGGAAGACCCGATGACCAGTACGACCCTGAACCCGACTTTGCCCATGCCGGGGCATTACGATCCGCGTAATGCTACCCGCCACGACTACTATGTCGCTGACGCCACCGTGCTCCAGCAGGCGGCAGAAGCCTGGCGCGCACAGCACGACCTGAAGCCGGCAGGCGGCGACCAGACCCGCGTACACTTGCTGGTAATTGACGATCAGGTTGATTTTAGCTTCCCGCAGGGCGCGTTGTACGTTGCCGGGCGCTCCGGCACCGGGGCGATGGACGCGCAACGCAACCTGGTCGAGTTTATCTATGCGCATCTGCATCTGCTCTCGGAGATCACCTGTACGCTGGACACGCATCTGCCCTACCAGATCTTCTTTCCCAGCGCGCATCTGCGCGAAGACGGCAGCCACCCCGCGCCGCATACCGTCATCACGGCGGAGGAGTACCGGCGCGGTATCTACCGGCCCAACCCGGCGCTGGCGCGGCAGATCGGCGCTGATCCGGTCTGGCTGCAGAAGCAGTTTACCCACTACTGCGAGCAATTGGAGGCGACCGGCAAATATCAGCTCTACCTCTGGCCTTACCACTGCCTGCTGGGGTCGGGTGGGCATCGACTGGCGGGCGTGGTTGAGGAGGCGCGGCTCTTTCACAGCTTTGCGCGGGGCGCGGCCAACCTGCCCGAAATCAAGGGCGGCAACCCGCTATCGGAGCGCTACTCGATCTTCAAGGAGGAGGTAACAACCTGCTGGGATGGGCGGCCCATTCCCGGCGCCCAGAAGAACACCCGTCTGATCAAAACGCTGCTCCAGGCCGACGTGGTCATTCTGGCCGGGCTGGCCTCGAGCCACTGCGTCCGCGAGAGCATCGCCGACCTGTTGAGCGATATTCAGGCGCAGGATGCAGCGCTGGCACGCAAGGTCTACATCTTACGCGACTGCACCGCGCCGGTGGTAATCCCCAACGGCTCCGACTTCACCGACGAGGCCGAGCGGGCCTTCGCACAGTTTCAGGATGCCGGCATGCACCTGGTTGACTCAACCATGCCGCCGGCAACCTGGCCGGATATTAATTGGTAGGAGAGAACAGATGGAACAGAGAACAAAGAACAAACCTATTATCCGACAAAAGTCCGCAGGCGCTGTTCTCGGTTGCTTTGTTCCATCGTCTGTACTGGTTCTTACAGCCAGGAGTTACGTGGTGCAGCTCATTCCGGCCTGGTTTCAGACCCAAAAGTCAGCTTCGCCTGCGGCAGCATGGTGCATTTTTATCTTTTTTTACGAAAACTTTGCACGTAGTGCAAAGTTTTCGTAAAAAAGTTAGTTTCTTCCACCCTGCCGGAGGCGAATTGGGCAGTTTATCCAGGCAGACGCCTGGTTTGGAACCGACCGCGTAACGCGTGTCATGTGACACATGTAAAAAAGGAGAAAACCCATGAGTAGTTCAACCAACACACCGGATATCAACCGGCTTTTTCAGAACGCCCACGACGACGGTATGCTCTCCACCGGCAGCCTGCAGGCACTCGATCTGGTCGATATCGGGACGCAGATCCAGGCGGGGTTAGGCGTTTCGGTGGACGATGTCAGCGCCGGCGAGGTGCTGCTGGTGACGATGATGCCGGACGACTCCGGCTCGATCCGTTATGCCGGCAATGCCGGGGCAGTACGTGATGGACATAACATGGTGCTGGAGGCGCTGGCGGCATCGCAGCAGCGCGATCAGATCCTGGCGCACACGCGCTTTCTCAACGGCAGTGTGCTCTTTCCCTACGCTCCACTGAGCGCCGCCGTGCCGCTGTCGGCCCGGAACTACGATCCACGGCATGGCACCCCGCTCTACGACCAGACCATGATCCTGCTGGCAACGGTGCTGGCGAAGGCGCAGGAGTTTGCCGACAACGGTGTTCCGGCGCGTACGGTTACGCTGATCATCACCGATGGCGCGGACCAGCACTCGACCTTTGCGCGCCCTCAGCAGATCGCGCTGCTGGTGGATGATCTGCTGCGTGCGGAACAGCATATCGTGGCCGCGATGGGTGTGGACGACGGTGCCACCGATTTCCGGCAGGTCTTTCGGGAGATGGGCATTCGGGATGAGTGGATTCTGACTCCCGGCAGCAGTGCCGGCGAGATCCGCCGGGCATTTCAGGTCTTCTCGCAGTCGGCGATGCATGTCGCGCAGGGCGGCCAGGTGCTCAACCTGCCGTCACCGTAAAGATATGTTTGGCCTGCGGGAGCGAGCTTCCCGCCGTTTGGCCTGCGGGAGTGCTCCCCCGCCGGTCAAGTCCCGGTATGGCATAGTACTTTTGTGCAGCGCAGACGGGATTGAAGTATGCTTGTTTAACGTCTTTTTAACGTCTACGATCAGGGCGGACAGTTACAGTTTGATATGCGGATCGTGGCATGGAACGTTTTTTCTCACAGGTGGCGGTGTTGTAGGCAGACCCTGCGACACCGCCACCTCTTTTTTATGGCGTTCCGGGTTGGTAAGGCTATGGCTCCGGAGTGCGGCCGCCATGCTGCCGCGTGACTAAACAAGAAACGACAACTTCCCATGTGGCGAAACATTAAGGTCAGCCATCGTATTCTGCTGGGTTATATGCTGATCCTGGGATTAACCCTGGTGCTGGTGGTCTTCTTTTTTCGGCGGGTTGAGGAACTCAGCCGTCGCATCGAGCATCTGAACAGGGTCGTGGCCGCCGAGGTTGATGCCGGTGAGACCCTGGTTGATCAGGTCGCGCTGACGCAGCAGGCGGTTGATCGCTACCTGCAGCAACCTCAGTCGGAACAGCGCGCTGAGGCGGAAACGGTGCTGCGCAACCTGTCGCTGGCCGTTGCCGGTGCGCGCGACCGGTTACCCGGGACGGCCCAGGAGCAGCGGTTGGATGCGCTTGAGGCGCAGATCGGCGCGTATACCGGGGCATTCCAGACTATGGTCAGTCTGCTCGAAAACGAGCAGGCTATCCGTGCCGAACTCCACTATCAGCTCTTCAACACCAGCACCACCCTGAACGCTCTGGTCGTCGCCTATCTGCGGAGCGACACCCCGGACCCGGCCGTGGTTGATACTCTGGTTGCCGCCCAGACCAACCTGCAGCGTATCACGCTGGGCCTAAACGAGTTACCCGACGCGGATCTGGAAGTGCAGGAGCATCAGGTGTTGCGCGGACTGGAACAGACCGACCGGATGTTGCGCAGCCCGAACATCACCGGCAGTAGTATGGCCGAACTGGCTGCAGCAACCCAGGCCGATATTGCAACCATTTCCCAGGAGATTACCGCCATGGTCGATACCATGCAGGCGGTTCAGCAGCAGCGTAACGATCTATTGCATGAACGTGGCACGCAACTGCAGCAGCAGGCCGACTCTATCGCGCGGAATGCGCTGGGAATGTTGCCGACGGTTGCCCATGATCTACGCACCCAGACCCGCCAGGATCAGCAGGTTGTGGCGCTGGCGTTGGGTCTGGCGCTGGTGCTGGCATTTATGGCGGCAACCGGTCTGGCGCGCACGATCACGCAGCCGTTACAGGAGTTAGTTCAGGCGACGGATCGGCTCAATCGCGGGGATTTTACCCGACGGATTCCGCGTACTGACTGGAGCGAGATCGGGCGGCTGGCGCGGGCCTTCAACCGGATGACCTATACGTTGAAGATGCAGCGGGATGAGTTACTACGCGGGCAGGCCGACCTGGAGCAACGCAACCGCGACCTCGAATATGCCCTGGCCGAGATCCGGACATCGGCTGCCGCACGGGAGGCGCTGTCGGCAACCATCCGCACGCTGAGTGTGCCGGTGGTGCCAATTCTGGAGCATGTGCTGGTAGTGCCGCTGGTGGGCGACATTGATGCAGAGCGGGCGCGTCTGCTGCTGGATCATCTGCTGCGCGGAATTGCGGCGCAACGAGCCCGCATTGCCATCCTGGATGTGACGGGGGTGCCCTGCATTGATAGTACTACTGCTGACTGGCTGCTGCAGGCGACGCAGGCCGCCCGATTACTCGGTGCGCGCTGCTTCCTGGTGGGCATCCGGCCGGAGGTCGCCGAGGCGCTGGTTGCTAGCGGCGCAGACCTGACCGACCTGACCACGCGGGCGGACCTGCGCAGCGCCGTGGAGTATGCCCTCCGGACAATCCGGCGGAAGGGGTAGGGACACAGTTACGTTTGACCAGAAGATTTCCAGGCAGTGAAAGATGTGGGGGGCGAATAATCATTCGCTCCCCACATCCGATACCCGAAGTTGTACCCCTACACCCAATATCTTTCAAATAGCAGAACCTGCGCGGTAGGGTTGCAAATCGGGCGTTTTCTCCGATGCAGAATGATTCCGCCTGCGGCAGCATGGTACTTTTTGATCTTTGTTCACAAAAAATTTTCACGTCGTGAAAATTTTTTGTGAACAAAGGATGATTTCTTCCACCCTGCCGGAGGCGATATCCTCTTCTAGATAAGGAACCACGTAAGCCCGGTTATTTGAAAGGTATTACCCCTACACCGTAATTTGATCGCGGTACTCAACCATCGTATTCCGGCTAATGCCCTGGACCTGGGTCAGCGCATCCACATCTGCGAAGGGGCCGTGGGCTTCCCGATAGGCGACAATTCGCCGGGCCAGGGTGGGGCCAATGCCGGAGAGGGTGATCAGTTCATCCACGCCGGCGGTGTTGATATTGACCAGACCGCCCTCAGCCGGTTGCGCATCGACCTGCGCAGCGGGCGTGACCTCGGCGGGTGGGGGCGGGGGCGTAACCTCGGTGCCGGGGGAACCCGCCTCTACCTCCGATACGGGGGGCACTTCGGCGGGGGGCGGGGGGAGCGTAGCTTCCGGTGCTGTTCCGGCTTCGACCTCCGAGGTTGGGGTAACATCAACCGGCGGCGGTGGGGGCGGCGTGACCTCCGTGCCGGGCGCGCCCGCGTCTACCTCCGATACGGGTGGTGCGCCGGCAAAGGATGTTGCGTTCGTCTCGGAAGACCAGTAGTGCGACTGCGATGCCATCCAGAAGCGAATCCAGCCCATCTGCGCCTCAAGCGCCTTCTGGGTGGCGTACTGCCAATCCTCTACCACATGTTGCGCCTCGGAACTATCCCATGCCAGCGATACGGCGGCCGGATTGGAGCGCTTCATCGTCTCAAACCAGCTCTCGGAGAGCTGCATCTGCGTGTTGGTCCAATCCTGCACCATCGCCAGCAGTTGTTGGGACCACTCGGTGACCTGCGGCGGCGTACCCATCTGACTGTTGATCGTATCCGCCCAGAACTGCGTCCAGGACATCTGGGTCTCCAGGGCATTGCGAACGGCAGCACACCAGGTATCAACGGTCTGCTCCCATGCATCAGCCGCGTGCGGTGTGGTACCGATATTCTGCATGGCTCCGAGCCAACTCTCCCACATCTTCTGCTGCGCGCTGGTCCAGTTACGGATCATCTCCTCGGCACGCTCGGTCCAATCCATTGCCATAGGTGTTTTATCCTCCATGCACATGGTACGTCGAGCCTACCTCATCATCCAGATACCGGCGAATAATCATTCGGTTCAGGCGCTTCGCCAGTTGAAGCGATCGAGGGGGCAGGTACGTAGCAGGCCGACTCCGCTGTTATCGTATACGACATCGCTATGAGCGTCAAATAGCATCAGGCTCAATGAGAGAACAAAGAACAGAGAACAAAGAACAGAGTGCAACCGCACTAAGTATGGTCGTGCGGCTCCAGTCTATACCGACGGAAACTGGTACAATGTCATTGAAAGAACAAAGAACAAAGAACGAAGAACAAACAACGAAGAACAAACAACGAACTCACCGTTCGCTTATTTCTGGAGGCAGTTCATGAAATCGCCCCACTAGCAGGCTAAAGATGGTCATTTTTGAGACATGTTACTCCACATAACGGCTCGTTTTATCGAGATGTTTTACACGTTCCGCTATCGTGTAGATCGTAGTGAGGAACATATCCCAAAATCAGCCGGTTCTCCCGTCCAAGTGGGGCCAGAATTTCATGTAATGCTTTAAAAAATAAGCAAACCAAAAGTAGGACGAAGAACAAACAAAGAACAAAGAATAAATACATCATCTGATGGTGTTGTGAAAGGCCCGCTTTGTTCTCTATTCTCTATTCTTTGTTCTTTGTTCTCTATGCAAGGGTAACTATGCATCGCTTGCGAATGCTGCGGGGGACGCCGACGGCGGCGCTGATTGTGGTCTGTCTCGCGCTCTTCACCGATATGCTGATCTACGGGATGGTGGTGCCGCTGGTACCGACCTATGTCCGCACCTTTGGTGTGTCGCAGGGGGCCATCGGGCTACTGTTCGGCAGCTATGCCGCTGCGTTGCTGCCGGCGACGCCCCTCTTCGGGCTACTGGCCGACCGGGTGGGCCGGCGGGGGCCGCTGCTCTGGGGACTGTTGGGTCTGGCGGCGGCAACGCTGCTCTTTGCCTTTGCCGGCAGTTTCCCGCTCCTGCTGCTGGCGCGGGTCTTGCAGGGCATCTCCGGCGCGGCCACCTGGACGGCGGGGCTGGCCTTGCTGGCCGATGTGGCCCCACCCCAGACGCGTGGCCGGACGATGGGCCTGGCAATGTCGGCGATGGCGCTGGGGACGCTGGTGGGGCCGACCTTTGGCGGCTTTCTCTACGAGTGGGGCGGCTACCGACTGCCCTTCCTGATTGCCGCCGGTATTGCGCTGCTCGATGGGTTGGCCCGGCTGCTGTTGTTGACCGACCCACCCTACCAGCGGGGCGCGCATACCATGCTATGGCGCTTTGCGCGGGACCGGCGGATGCTGCTGCTCAATGGGGTTGTGGCCCTGGGCGCGAGTGTCATAACCCTGCTGGAGCCGACCCTGCCGTTGCACCTGGAGCGGCAGTTCGGCGCGTCGCCGGGAATGATTGGCCTGCTGTTTGGCGCGATCACCCTGGCCTACGCCCTGACTTCACCCGTGGCCGGCGCGCTGGCGGACCGCTGGGGCCGGATGCCGGTGATGCTGTTTGGGGTGATCGGGGTGGGCCTGCTGTTGCCGCTGGTAGTGCTGCCGACCACGCTGCTGGTCATGGCCGGCGTACTCTTTCTGCTGGGCATGCTGATCGCGCCCCTGCTGACGCCCACGATGGCCGAGTTGGCCGATACGGTAGACAGCTATGGGCAGGGTGGGTATGGTGCGGCCTATGCGATCTACAATGCGGCATACGCCGTTGGTATGATGTTCGGACCGGTCAGTGGTGGGTTGCTGGCTCAGGTCTTTGGATTGACTACCGCGCTGATTGTCTTTGGGGTCATCGGGTGGCTCTACGCGCTGCTGCTGCTGCTGGTGCTGCTGCGCCGCCGTTCCGGGGTGGCAGTGCAGGAGTCGTAGTGCCCGACATCTCAGGGATGCCGGGCACTACTGTGGTGAGCGTCTCGTAGATTGTAGACGATTACGGTTTTGTAAACGTAACGCTCACACTCTCGCTGGGCTTGCCGGGTCCGTTTGCCGTGGCGGTCAGCGTGTAGGTACCGGCGGGCAGGCCGGCCCAATCGGGACTGGTGTTGCATGGCCCATCTCCACCGTAGAAACAGTAGGCCGGTTGCGACTCGGTTGCGCTTGTACTATATCCCCCACCATTCCTGGTAAGTTCAAACTGCACATTGGTGATACCTGCGCCATCACTCGTATTGACATCCGGGTCGTAGGCGATTGCCTGGAACCCGGTTCCGCCGGCATCATTGATGGTAGCCCCATTGGACGGCATGACAATTTCCACAAAGAGCTTCGCCGGGACCGGCGTGGCCGTCGGCGGCACGGGTGTCGCGGTCGGCGGCACGGGTGTGGCGGTCGGCGGCACGGGTGTCGCGGTCGGCGGCACGGGTGTCGCGGTCGGCGGGACCGGCGTCGCGGTCGGCGGG
>DAOTUI010000190.1:0-46715 GCA_034437035.1 Chloroflexaceae bacterium | reverse complement strand
TTTTTCAGGAAATGTGGCACATTGTGCCACATTTCCTGAAAAAGATACAAACGTACCATGCTGCCGCAGGCGAAAACGGCCTTTGTAGGCGTACATGCCTGATTTGTACGCCCACTGCGTAAGTCCTGTTATTGACACGCGTTACGCGGTGGGAGTTTGGACCACGAAAGAACACGACATGCGCGAACACCGCGAAACGGCCAAGCAACTCCTGTTGTTGAGAACAGAGAAACAGAAAACAGAGCGTGGCCGGCACATACCTTTCGAACAACCGGTGTTTGTCGGTTCTTGCTCCAGGTGCAGAAACAGACGAGCGAGATGCAGCCGCACGACATACCCACAGTTGGCAAACGCTATGTGCTGTTAGATACCCTTGGTGGGGGTGGGATGGGCGCGGTGTTCCGCGCGCATGATCGCCTGTCCAACTCGGTTGTGGCGATCAAGAGCCTGATGATCGAGCCGGATCTCCTCGATATGCTCTCCAGCGCCGGTATGGATCTGCGCGTTGCGCTGACGCGTGAGTTTCAGTTGCTGGCAACGGTGCGGCATCCCAATATTGTTAGTGTGATTGACTATGGGTTCGACACGAATGGTCAGCCATTCTTTACCATGGAATTTATTGACGACGCCGTAATAATTAAGGAGTATGTGCGTACCAACGATAATCGCCACCTGATCCGGCTCTTCTGGCAGTCGCTCCAGGCGCTACGCTATCTGCACCGGCGCGGTATCCTGCACCGCGACCTCAAGCCCGATAACATGCTCGTTCTGCCCGATGGTACGCTCAAGTTGTTAGACTTTGGCCTGGCAACCGTCCGTGGGCAGGTTGATGATCAGCACCTGGTCGGGACGATTCCCTATCTCCCGCCGGAAGTGCTTGATGGGCAACCACATAGCGAGGTAAGTGACCTCTACACGCTGGCTCTGATTATCTATGAACTGCTCAATGGCAGCTATCCCTTTCCCACCGCAGCCCTGGATGATCTGATTACGGCAATCCGAACAGAGCCGATCAATGTCGAAGAACTTGTGGTAGATAATGCCGTCAAGACAATTCTCACGACGCTTTTATCCAAGGCGCCGGAAGCGCGTTATCCGGATGTTGATGCGGTGATCAAGACATATGCGCAGCTCACCGGAATACCCATGCCGCCGGAAGCCGCCGCCGTGCGGGATAGCTACCTTCAGGCTGCGCGGTTCATCGGGCGGGATGCCGAGTTGGAGCAGCTTACCGCAACCTTGAAGACCATGATCGACGGTCAGGGGTCCGCCTGGTTGGTGGCGGGTGAGTCGGGCATCGGCAAAACGCGACTGCTCGAAGAGTTGCGCGTTCGGGCACTGGTGCAGGGTGTGAAGGTGCTGCGTGCCCAGGCCGGCACTGCGGCCGGCGCGACCTATCGCTTCTGGCGTGATCCGCTGCGTATTCTCCTGCTGGATACGGAGGTCAGTGATTTAGAAGCTGGTGTCTTGAGCAGCATTATTCCCGATCTGGAGCAACTCATCGGGCGCGCCATTCCCCCGGCTCCGGAGATTGACCCGGTGGCGGCCAGGGATCGCCTCTTCAATGTTATGACTGCCGTTTTTCGCCGTCGGCAACAGCCAATTCTGATCCTGCTTGAAGATCTGCAGTGGGTGGATGATAGTCTGGTCGTTATTCAACAACTGAACCGGATCGCCACGGAACAGTGCCTGCTGATCGTCGGGAGCTTCCGTGACGATGAACGGCCCCATCTGCCGCAGGAGTTGCCCGATATGCACTTGATCCGGCTGGAACGCCTGCAGGCAACTGATATTGCCGAACTTACTGTCTCGATCCTGGGCCCGCAGAGTGGCCGCCGGGCCGATCTGATCGCGTTTTTGCACCGGCAAACCGAGGGCAATGTCTTCTTTATGGTCGAAACCCTGCGGGCGTTGGCCGAGGAAGCCGGCCAACTTCACGCCGTCGGCGCAATCGATCTGCCCGAGAACCTGATGGCCGTCGGGGTCCGCGACGTTGTCCGGCGGCGACTGGAGCGGATTGCCTCGGACGACATGCATCTGATGCAGATCGCCGCGCTGGTCGGGCGTAACCTTGATCTGCAACTGCTGCATGCGCTGGCTCCGGCGACCGAAGTCACCGCCTGGTTGGAGCGCTGTGCCGTTGTCTTTGAAGCGCAGGCCACCGGCTGGCGCTTCGCCCACGACAAGCTGCGCGAGGGTGTGTTGCAAACTATTCCCGCGCATGAAAACGTGGCCCTCCACACGCGGATTGCCCACGCGCTGGAGCAGATGTATGGCGATGATCCGGATCATACGGCGCAGCAGGCGTACCATTGGGGACAGGCGAGCAACAGTGAGCGTGAGGCGCACTACTGTCTGCTCGCCGGGCAGCAAGCACTGAAACAGGGCGCTGCACTTGAAGCCCAGCGGTTGCTCGAGCGGGCGGAACTGCACATGCCTACGCTCGCCTGGCCGCGGCTACAGCAGGCCCGGCTGGCGCGCAATCTGGCGGAAGCCTACTACAGCGTCGGGCAGTTGTCGGACTGTTTCGACTATCTCAAACAGACATTGGCCCGCCTGGAGATCACCATTCCCCATGTCACCGATGTGGCGTTGTGGCTTGAGCGGATCACCGCGCTGACCGATCTGCCCTTTGATACGACCCTGCGCCGGCGGGATGCGGAAGAACTGGCCCTGATTACCGATGCGGCCATCGAACTGGGTTATCTCTACCCCGAGCAGACCACCGCGCATCTGTCGGGGTTGCCCTATGTTGCGCTGGCCGCCTACCTGCAGGAGGCAACCGGGCGGTATGTCGATCTGGCGAATACCCAGGCAATCGTCGCCATGACCCTGATGACCATTGGGTATGGAGCGACGGCACGCGAATATGCCGAGCGGGCGGACGCGCTTCTGCAAACCATTGAGCAGCCCGGCCCGCAACTTGCCAACGCCCTCTCCAACCTCGCCTACTACTGGACCTTTGTCGGCAGATGGGAGGAGAGTCGGCGCGATGGCGAACGGAGCGCCCGGTTATACCAGGAGTTTGGCGACTTTGTCCGCTGGCGCGCCGCCCTGATGAACCGGGCCGCCGCCGAGGAGTGGCAGGGCCGCTTCGTCACCGGCCTGCGCATCCGGGAGCAGGAGTATGCCGCTGCTCAGCAGGCCAACGCCGTGATCGGCAAAATCCGCGCCCTGGCCGGCGTCGGGCAAATGCAGGCTACCCTGGGCCAGACCGTTACCGCCGTCGTGACCTTTGAGGAACGCGCCCGCCTGATCGACTCGATTGCCCGGACGGGTAGTACCCGCTGGACCTACCTGGCAATGGCCTACTGGCGCAATGGCGCGATTGACCAGGCGCGGGCCAGTTTACCGCACGCGGTCGAAGAAATTATGTTAATCCAGTCGCCAACTGCCCACGATATGTTCTCGATTTCAAATACCGCCGAGGTCGCCATGGGGTTCTGGGAGAGCGAGCCGGAGCATGCAGCGCTGTACCGCACCTATGCCACCGAAGCCATCCGCCGGGTACGGGCATATGCAGAACTCTTTCCGGCGGGGCGGGGGCATATGCTCGTTTTTGCCGGGCTCTACGAATGGCTCTGCGGGAATGAGCGCATGGCGCTGGCAATCTGGGAAGAGGTGCTCACGGTTGCCCGCGAGATGCAGACACCCTATGCGCCGGCGCGCGCCCATTTCGAGATTGGGCGGCATCTGCCGCTGGATCATCCAGAGCGACGGCAGCATCTGGCGCAGGCCCGCCGCTTCTTTGAAGCATTGGAAACACGCTGGGATCTGCAGCGGCTGGTACCTTACCTGCCGGATTGATGGAACTTAAAGGAGCCGCAGATTGAACGCTCAACGTATTATCGACGCAATGTATGCCAACAGTCCGCTGGTGTATGGACACCGGGGAGCAAAAGCATATGCCCCCATGAATACAATCTCCGCATTTGAGCTTGCCGCCGACCAGGGAGCGCATGGCATTGAGCTTGATGTGCATCGTTCGCATGACGGCTATCCGGTGGTCATCCACGACTTTACCGTTGATACAACCACTAATGGCAGCGGCCCGGTTGCCGCACTATCCCTGCGCGAACTAAAAGCCCTGGACGCGGGAAGCTGGTTTGGGCCGGCGTTTGCCGGTGTGCAGATCCCGACGCTGGATGAGGTCTTTGAATCTGTTGGCCGGCGACTGTTTATCAATATCGAGATCAAAGCGAATACACCTGATACAGACGGCATTGAAGAGCTTGTCGCCGCCTGCATCAAGCGCCACAACATGCAGCAGCGGGTGTTGCTGTCGTCATTTAACCGCCCCACGCTGGTGCGGTTCAGAGCGCTTATGCCGGATATTCCCATCGGCTACCTGTATGAGGATATGCCCACCATGTTGCCGGATGATGCACCGTATGAGGCTTACCATCCGTACCATGAGTATGTAACGGCAGAGCTGATCGAATGGTGCCGTCGGCGCAACAACATCGTCAACGTCTGGACCGTCAACGACCCGGCGCGGGCCGCCGAACTGTGCAGATCAGGCGTGCATGGCATTATCACGGATAACCCGGATAGCGTGTTGCAGGCATTGTAGCGAAGAGCGAACAGCGTAACAGCGAACAGCGTATGTTTGACCCGGCGTCGTTATGCGCATACATGGAATAATGGAGTAGCACCTTGATGCCCACAGAGTTAAATATCAACACCCCTGACGCTGTTGATGAGATATCGCCGCATCTGCATCGTTGCTGGTATGCCTCCCGGCGGATTGTTGTGTACGATATCTTCGATATCTCGCGCGGTATTATCAACGACTGGGCCGAACTGGCGCTCAACACGATCCAGACATGGGCGGCCGGTCAGCCCTATCTGGCGCTGCACAATATATCCTATCGCGGGGTAGCGATGAAGTATAGCGGGCTGCACTTGAATATTATCAACCCGGCAATTACGGACGAAGGCAGGCAACGTATGTCGGCTATTCTAAAGGAAAAAGAGAACTTCCAGGGCTGTATTGCTCCGCTGGTCTCAATCCACTTCTCAGGATACTTTACACGAGTTCTCACCGATAAAGCGCTGCGGAACCAGCCTGCGAGGAATTTCCAATACAAAATCTTCACCGAGAAGGAACCGGCCCTCTTCTGGCTGGCAACGGCAATTATCTCAGTATGAAACCAGCCTTCTCAAACCTATAGGAATGTGGTATGGTATAGTGACCGTACGCAAGCAAGGAGAGTAACGATGACAACAACTGCCACATATCGTGAGCGTGTCATAAGCGAAATTGACGCGCTGCCTGATGAATATCTACCGTTTGTCCTTCAGTTAGTGCAAACTTTCCGGGAAAGTGTCACCCTCAAGCCGGCATTGGCGAGTTTCAAGCAAGGCTGGCACGAAGCACGAAATGGCGATATCACACCGCTTAAAGAACTTTGGGAGGACATTGATGCCGGATGAGGTTGATAATACATCTTCCGTTGAGATTTTCTTTACCGGCGAGTTTAAACGCAATCTCCGCCAACTTGCGAAGAAGTATCGCCACATTAAAGCTGATGTTCAGCCTATCCTTGATGATATTGAAAATGGGCAAACGCCAGGAGATCGCATTCCTGGCGTTCAGTTTGAAGTCTATAAGGTGCGTGCGCGCAATTCAGATAGCGCCCGTGGAAAAAGTGGTGGCTATCGGATTATCTATCAACGCACCCTGGAAATGACCGTTATTCTCATCACGATATATTCAAAAACTGAGCAGTCGGATATCTCTCCACAAGAGATCCAGTCCATCATTAACCACTACGAACCAGAGCAACAGGAAACCGAGACAACAAAAACAGCTTCGGAAACAATACAGGTTAATCCCGATCAACAAATCAATCCGGTGCGCGATGCGACTGAATTAGATCCGGATAGCGGCACGAAACCGTCCAGCGAATAATGCTGTGCAGCCTCAGGTTGACAGAAGGAAGCATCGCGCGGCGATTCACGGTGGAATTAAGGAGATGGTTCGCTCCACTCACCATGACACTACTCTTCGTTGTTAAAACACCGCGTAATTTGTGCAAAACCGATGTTCAGTCAATTTATCCATTTACTTCGTGGTTAGTAGCAAGAACCGACAAACACCGGAGAAAGAACTAACACATTGTACAACAGCCAGGCATCCAACACACGTTGTTCTTAGTTCTTTGGTTCTTTGTTCTCTACCGCTGCATCCGGTTCTCAGTTCCTCGGTTCTCGGTTCTTGCCCCCTACTGCCGCACAATCCGGCCTTTCACCTCCAGCGGCTGCGTCAGCGCCTGCAGCACCGGACAGAGCCGCTCGACCTCGAACTGGAGCCGCGTCAGTTGCTCGGCCCCGGCATTGACCGCCATACGTGCCTCGTAGGTGATATTCTGCGGTGCAACCGGTGCCTGGGTCGAGACTTCCAGGATGCCCCGGAAATCAAGTGTGCCGCGCACCTCAACCTCAAGCATCTCGTAGGTAATCCCCTCGTTGACAGCGGCGATCAGGAAGGTATGCGCCAGGCAACTCGCCAGCGCGCTCAACAGCAGCTCGGGCGCGGTTGGGCCAAGGTTATGCCCCGCCAGCGCCGCCGAGGAGTCGGTGACTGCGCGAAGATGGTGGCGCACCCGGTGGAGATGCGGCGGCGGTGGAAGTAGCTGCCGGTATAGGTTGCAGTATGCTATACTGTATGTTATATGGAAGATAATGCCGCAAACAGCTTGACAGAGTTAAAAATTTGCTATAGGCTATGGCACACATATTTGTATAAGGTCGATGGTCCTATCCATCTCATCTAGCGATTGTGAGGAAACGGTATATGCAGGCCAGGGACACTATCTCCATTTGGGCCGATGCCGAGGCAATCTTTTTCGCGCGGCAAGCAGGACTTCTGGCATACGAGCGTCCCTTCAAGATTATAGATTTGTTTGCCGGTGCAGGTGGGCTAACACTAGGCTTTTCACAGGCGTTGGGTCATAATTTTATTCCTGTCTGGGCCGGTGATAATAATGGGTTTGCAGTTGCCACCTACAATCTCAACTTTGGGAACCATTGTATCTATGGTGATATTGTTGCGGTACTTGAAGACGCGCACATGGAAATACCCCGGGCAGATGTTGTCATTGGTGGTCCACCCTGCCAGGGCTTTAGTTTGTTGAACAAGAAGAAAGGCAATGACGTAAGGAAACAGCTATGGCAGCCATATCTCGAAGTCGTCCGGCGTTCAGGCGCTGAGATCTTTGTCATGGAGAACGTTCCACAACTGCTGGATTCCGCTGAATATCAAGAAATAGATGAAGAAGCCGGCAAGCTGGGATTCAAACTGGCTGCTAAAACGCTGTGTTCTGCAGATTATGGTGTTCCTCAGAGGAGATATCGTGCCTTCATCATCGGGTGTAAATTTGCCGATCCCGCGATGGTATTTCCACCTAAAAGAACACATATAGATCCAAAAATAGAATACACTCGCCCTCTTTTCAAGGAAAATAGTGAATACATTCTCGATCCAAAGCCATGGCGTACTGTGAGAGATACAATTGCGGACCTTGCTCTACCTGTCGGTACAGACATCAGGGATGCGTCACCGCCTTATGATTTGCATTTTGGGCGAAATCCGACAGCAAAAAGCATAGCACGTTATAAAGCCATACCCGACGAGGGAATGAATCGTTTTGATCTTCAACGTCTGGCACCCGAGTTAACTCCTGATTGCTGGATCAGGAAGACATCGGGTGGTACGGACCTTTTTGGGCGACTATGGTGGGACAGACCCTCTTTCACGATCAGGACTGAGTTTTTTAAACCTGAAAAGGGTCGTTATTTGCACCCTTCCCAGCATAGACCAATTACCCATCGTGAAGCTGCCCGGCTTCAGACATTTCCTGACGCGTTCCGTTTTACCGGATCGAAGATTGAGATTGCGAAACAGATAGGTAACGCTGTACCACCCTTGCTGACAGCCCACGTTGCGGATTGCGTCTACGCTCTCTTGTCGGCTAGAGAGGAAGGATTAAATGCCCGACAAGTTCACGGCACAAGAGCGGAGCCGTATTATGGCGCGTGTCAAGAATCGTGACACTGCTCCTGAAAAGCTTGTCCGACAACTGCTACACAAAATGGGGTACCGGTTTCGACTTCAACGCAAAGATTTGCCCGGCAAACCCGACATTGTATTACCAAAACATAAGAAGGTGATTTTTGTTCACGGCTGTTTCTGGCACGGACACGCGGGGTGTTCCAGAGGCGCACGTCCTACAAGCAATAGTGACTTCTGGAACCAAAAGATCGAAAAGAATAGTAACCGAGACAAAAATGTGCAGGCGCAACTCCGTGATTCAGGATGGCAACCTTTAGTGGTGTGGCAATGCCAGACGCGCAACCTCGCGGAGTTGCAGCAGCATCTTCAAGCGTTTTTAGATGACGGAAAGCAGGAAATGGAATGAGCGCTCGTGATCGTATGAGATCATTTCCTGTTATCCAGAGAATAAATAGCTCCACGGTGACACTCTCAGAAAAACGGACAGGACTTACGCAGTTCTCCACCTGGCGATGTATTTCGCCTCCGGCAGGGCGGAACAGACCACCTTTTTCCCGAAATTTTTGCACGTTGTGCAAAAATTTCGTGAAAAAGATACTAGCGTACCATGCTGCCGCAAGCGAATCGGGCCATTCATTTCAATCAAACGTCCGGTTTGCACGTCCACCGCGTACGTCCTGACGGATACAAACCACGAATAGCACAAATCTACACCAATCCCATTCTTTCACATGAATTCATACCATTCGTGGTGTCCCCCAGACCAGCGCGTACCGACCCCGAATGGCACAAATCTACACCAATCCAGCCCACTTCCATAAACCTTCGTGAACTTCGTGGTTAATCCAACCATTTATTGGCGCACAATCCGGCCTTTCACCGCCAGCGGCTGCGTCAGCGCCTGCAGCACCGGGCAGAGCCGCTCGACCTCAAACTGCAGCCGCGTCAGTTGCTCGGCCCCGGCATTGACCGCCATGCGCGCCTCATAGGTGATGTCCTGCGGCGCAATCGGTGCCTGGGTCGAAACTTCCAGGATGCCCCGGAAATCAAGTGTGCCGCGCACCTCAACCTCAAGCATCTCGTAGGTCAGCCCCTCATTGGTGGCCGCAATCAGGAAGGTATGCGCCAGGCAACTCGCCAGCGCACTCAACAGCAACTCAGGCGCGGTCGGGCCGAGGTCATGCCCCGCCAGTGCCGCCGATGAGTCGGTGACGATGGTAAACTCGCGGACCTGCACCGGCCGCACCCCCGAACCGCCGGCCACCCGCGCCGTCACCGATAGCTCAGTCGGGGTGGGTTTGGCGCTGCTCAGGGCGTCGCGCAGTTCGCTGAGCCGGGCCTGTTTATAGGTCAGATATGCGGGTAGATTCTCCGGCATCTTACGCTCCTCTTCTCATCTTCATGAACCGGACTTATGCGGTGAATGTTCAAACTGGTCGTTTAACCAGATGGAAGCCGGATTCGCGTTTTTTAACCATTTCGTGGCGTTCGTGGTCCAAACCCCCAGCGCGTACGTCCTGTCATCAATACTCGATCAGGGCGTAGTAGGTCTGTTGGGCGGCTTCGCGCGCCTCCTTGAGCGTGTGAATGCCCTGTTCGGCCAGCAGCGGGATCAGCTTGAGAAACACTTCACCAGTCATGATCGCATCACCCAGCGCGGTATGGCGTCCCAGCAGCTTGATACCCAACCGCTGCGCAATTGCATCCAGGCTATGATCGCTCTGAGTGGGATGCACCACCGCCGAGAGCAGCAGCGTATCCAGCACCGGCTGAATAAACTTGATTCCGGTCTGCTCCTCTTTCATCTGCAGAAAGCGCATATCGAAGGCCGCATTATGCGCTACCAGCACGGTATCCTCCGCAAAATTGTAAAACTGTGGCAGAACCTGGTCAATTGTGGGCTGATCCTCCAGCATATCCGGGGAGATGCCATGAATATTGATCGCCGCCTGTGACATGCGCCGCCGCGGGTCGATCAGTTGCTCCATCGTCTCTTGCCGTAGCAGGCGACCATTGATGCAACGCACGGCGCCAATGGCGATAATCTCATCCCCCTCGGCCGGATTGAGCCCGGTTGTCTCGGTGTCGAAGATAGTGTAGGTCAGCTCGGTCAGTGGGCGTTCATCCAGTTCGGACTTCTGGCCCGGTTGGTTGAACAGGTCAAAGTCGTAGTATTCCAATCGGCGCGACAGCAGTACCTGGGGCATAAACTGCTGCTGCACTTCCGGGTCGGGGTGCGATATCGGCAAGAGCAGGCGGAAGTAGGCCCGGTCAGTGCCCTTCTCCGCCTGGCACCAGACCTCGCCCCGATGCCGGTCGGCCACATCTTTCAGCGTCAGCGGGATACCCTCTCCATTCGTGACCAGCGTCTGATGCTCCCAGATCCGCAGCGTCTCGATATCCACCGGCGTGCCCTCCCAGATCAGGTCGAGCCGCACAAAGCGCCCGCTGCGCTCCAGCCGAAATGACACCTGCGTAATCGCTAGTTTATCCCGCAGGCGGCTCATGATGTAGGTCAGTGCCTGCACTACCGAATAGCTATCGATCTTGAGCCAGAGTGTCTCATCAACCGAGAGGATGCGGGTGGCAACCCCCAGCTTCGTCTCGAAGCGGCGCTGTACCGCCGAGATCAGGTCGCTGCCGTGCATATGTTCCAGGGACCATTGCGACTCGAAATACTCCGCCGAGTCCTTCACGGTTTTGTCGAGTTCCGTTCCCAGTGCAATTGCCTCTTCGCGGATAATTTTGGTAAACATGGTCAGGCGCTGCCGGCCCATGTCGGGATATTCCAGAATATTCTCAATCGCCGCGCGGATATTCGCCAGGGAAGACCGGGTGCTCTCGACCAGCGACTGGGTCAGGATATCCTTGCGGTTGCTGACCTCGAACCGGCGGGTAATATCTTCCATGGTCAATACAAACCCGGTCAAACTCTGCCGCTTATCCCGGACGGGGGCCATGCTGACCCGGATCAGTTGCCCGCCCAATGCACTGGTGACAAAATGCGATACCGGGTTGCTGTGGCTCTGCCCAATCGCATGGTGCAGATTATCCAGCGCATGGGCAATAATATTGCGGTCAATTATCGCAAAGATCGAGCGGCCCAATCCGACCAATCCCCCGGCGCTATTGGCGCCATTGGTCGCCGGTTTGTCCGGATGCCGGCTCAACAACTGGCGAGCGCGGTTGTTGTAGAGCAGCACCTGCCCATCGATGTTACATACCAGCACGCCCTGGGTGAGTTCGGACATCAGCGCGGCGAGGATGTCCTTCTCCTCTTCCAGGTCAGCACGGGCCGCCTGAATGCGGATCTCGACATCTGTTTGCAAATCCTGGTGGCGGTCGGCAAAGCTGTTGATCACCGCCGCCAGTCGCCGGGTCTCGGAGGGGCCGGCGGGCGTGATGCGATGGTTCGGGTTAGCTGTCAGGATCAACCGGGTTTCTTCGTGCAGGCGGGTGGCGTGCGTGTAGACAATAAACAGCCGCTCAACCGCAAACACCAGGCCGATCAGCAGCATAAACGTAAACAGCATAATGATAAAGATGCGCTCGGCCAGGATCTGCTGGAGAAAAGCCTGCTCTTCGGCGGTCAGGTTAAACCAGATGATCAGCACACAGATGCCGATCATATAGATAACAAAGCTAAAAAGACCGGCGACGCTGAGCGCGAATTTAAGTTTCAGGCTCATTCGGCACCTCCCGACAGCGCATACACCTGTTCCAGCAGTTCTTTAGTTGAGAAGGGTTTGGTAATATAGGCATTGGCACCCAGGGCTATACCCTTGGCAACTTCGATCTCGCGGCCCTTGGCCGTAAGCATAATAATTTTAATCGTTTGCCAGTCGGGATTCTCCCGGATCTTCTGGCAGACTTCAAAGCCGCTGCGCAACGGCATCATCACATCGAGCAGGATCAGATCGGGGTTAAATGTCCCGACTGCGGCCAGTGCTTCTTCGCCATTACGGGCGATCTGCACTTCGTAGCCATTCCGCTCCATCAAAAACTCCAGCGACATCACAATGTTGGGTTCATCATCGGCAATCAACACTCTCTTTGCCATACAGTTTCTCCTACACGTTGCGCGCAGCCTGCCGGTCATCCCCAGCGACCGGGCTGGTTATGCCGGTTCGTCCACCACTTCCTGTTCCTGCGACGCAAGCACACTCCCCTCCTCTGCAAGCGGGCTCTGGCATGTAGCGGTCGCAAATGGCAGGGTAAACGCGAAGGTCGCCCCCGCGCCGGGTGTACTCTCGACCCAGAGTTCGCCGCCAAAATGGGTCATAATCTGGCGACTGATCGGCAAGCCCAGTCCCGTTCCCTGTGGCTTGTCGATCATGGTATCGCCAACCTGACGGAACTTATCAAAAATGATCTGCTGATCTTCCAGTTTGATCCCCGGCCCATTGTCCCGCACCTGTACACATACGCTGCTGTCGTGTGTGCGCAGGTTGACCTGCACCAGTCCGGCGGTGTGATCACAGAATTTCACCGCATTGGAGAGCAGATTGAGCATCACCTGCATCAGCCGATCCCGGTCGGCCAGCACGGGGAAAACACCGTCGGGCAGATCAACCTGAATTTCAACATGCTGCTCGTTGAACAACTGGCTGGTTGCGGTCAGGCCATCCTCGACAACTTCCCGCAGATCGACTTCGGTGATATGCCACTTGACATTGCCCGACTCAATTTTGGACAGATCCAGCACCTGGTTGATCAGCCGGGTCAGCCGCTCGCTCTCTTTGACGATAATTGTCAGGAACTTACTACGCTGCGCAATCTCCATATCGGGCGTATCCAGCAGGATCTCTGAGAAGGCGCGGATCGATGTCAACGGCGTACGCAGTTCGTGCGTCACAGTCGAGATAAAATCATCCTTGAGTTGATCAAGTTCTTGCAGTTGCTGATTCAACTCACGCAGTTCAGTGGTTGCCGCCTCAAGTTCGCGTGACTTCTGCTCCAGTTGGCGGCTGTAGGCCCGCACCTGCGACGCCTCTTCCAGAATATCCATCACCTCGCTGGTGCCTAGCGGCTCCTCTTTCACCGCCGATGCGACCATCACCCGCGCCGATGCCGAACCAATGGTTCCCGCCAGTTGCGTCTCGGCAAAATGCACAAACTCGGCATCCGCCTGCAATTCATGCATCCCGCGCAACCCCAGCCGGTGGGCATAGCCCGTGAATGCCTCCTTCGCCCGCCCCGCCCCCAGGAAGCGGCTCAACAGCGTGTGCAGGTCAGCCACACTGGCCGTGCCCCGCCAGAAGCGCGAGCCGCGCTCATCGGCATGCTGAAACACATCGACAAAGAGCACGGCCTGGCTATGTTCGGCGGCACTCGGGCGGCTCAAGAGCGACCCGCCGATGTAGCCACCCACATTGAGCAACAGACTCCAGATCAGCGTGTGCGACACATGGTCCAGTCCTTCCAGGCCAAACAGGGCATAGGGTTTGAGCAACGCAATGCTGAACGGTTCCACCTCGACCAGACTGCGCGGCACCCAGAACCAGCTTGCCTGCGCCAGCGAGGGCAAAAAGAGCGTATAGCCCCAGACCAGAAAGCCCAGGCCTAACCCGATCAGCGCCCCCCGCCGGTTGCCGTTCTTCCAGAAGATGCCCCCCAGGATCGCCGGGGCAAACTGGGCTACCGCCGCAAACGACACCAGGCCAATCGAGACCAGCGCCGGTTCCTCGCCAATCAGCCGGAAATAGCCATAGCCCAGCAGCAGCACCAGCACAATTGCTCCACGCCGGATCAGCAGGAGCAGACCACTCAGATCGGCGCGCTCCGTCAGGCGGAGCATCTTCAGCCGGAGCAGTACCGGCATAACCAGATCATTGCTGACCATCGTGCTGAGCGCGATCGTCTCCACGATCACCATGCCCGTTGCCGCCGACATCCCGCCGATAAAGACAAACAGCGCCAGAAATTCTTGCTGATGCAGCATCGGCAGTGTCAACACAAAATAGTCCGCGTCAACCTGGCCGGGCGCAAACTGCAGCAACCCGGCAAAGGTAATCGGCAGGACAAAAATATTGATGGCCACCAGATAGACCGGGAACAGCCAGACCGCCTTGTTGACATGCGCCTCATCAACATTCTCGACCACCGCCACCTGAAACTGGCGCGGCAGAAACATAATCGCCAGCATCGAGAGCAAGATCAATCCGGCCCAGCCGCCATAGCTCCCCGCCGTTGCCTCAAACGTCAACAGTTGCTGCAGATCTGCCGCCTGCGCAGTGGCAAACAGGTCGCCAAAGCCCCGGTAGAGCCCGAAGGTCACAAACGCACCGACAGCCAGAAATGCCAGCAGTTTGACTACCGACTCAAAGGCAATCGCCGCCACCATCCCCTCGTGGCGTTCCGTCGCATCCAGATGGCGCGTGCCGAAGAGGATGGTAAAGGCCGCCAACAGCAGCGCAATATAGAACGTGGTATCCTGCAGCACCGGAACCGCTTCCAGGTCGGTGGGCATAACGATGGCGGGATACTGCAACAGAATGGTAAAGCTATTGGCGACCGCCTTGAGTTGCAGCGCAATGTAGGGCAGGATACCCACGACGGCGACAATCGTCACCAGCCCCCCCAGGCGGGTACTCTTCCCGTAGCGCGAGGCGATAAAGTCGGCAATCGAGGTGATCCGGTAGGTTTTACTGATGCGAATAATCTTGCGTAGTACCAGCCACCAGAGGATTGCAATCAGCGTCGGCCCCAGGTAGATCGGCAAAAAGCCAATGCCGCTGTTGGCCGCCCGCCCCACACTGCCGTAAAACGTCCAGGAGGTACAGTAGACCGCCAGCGACAGCGCATAAATGTAGGGGTTACTAATAATGCTACGGCCCACGTCAGCGCGTTTATCGCCATAGTAGGCGATAGCAAATAACACGCCGAGGTAGGCAAAGGATACAACGAGAATAACCCAGCCCTGTAGCATGACTCAACTTCCGCGTTGTGCTGATGCCTAGCGTCGCCGTTCCACAACCAGCGCCACCAGGCCGATAATACTGATCCAGGCAGTGAAAATATATACGTACAGGAGGGGAATACCCAGCACTGTTCCATTGGTGCTAAAGAGGGCAAGCAGCGGATAGTTAAACAGCACACACCCTAATAAAAATAGAGCAACTAAGCGCTGAACCCTGATATGTTGCCGATCCATCACGCTTCCTTCTCCATACAGGCGCAGATATACCGAATTCTACAGGGAAGCCAGCTACAACAGCGTGTAGCCACATATGCGGTGATGGCAATTCTGGTATAGACGAAAGTGAGAGGAGTGACAGGTATACCGTCAGCTTCCGACCACCGCATGGTACCGCTATGGTACAGGGCGACCGGGAATGCTATGCAGTACTCACACCGGACGACGCCGCCTGGGGGCTCCTCCAGGTTGGCATATGGCGTAGTATCGGCGCGGTATCCCCGCTCCTTTGCGGTCAACCATTCATTTACGTTTCGTAAAAAACAATTTGCAGATTTAATTTTACCATACTTTACACCGCTCCGTGAATACCTGAAATTATTGTAAAGGAGCAGTGATTCAGATCTATTTCCGCTAATTCTTTAGTTATGCGATCTTTTCTGTCTGAAATAGAAAAGCGACGCTGCGCTGCATCCGCGCGATCGCATGCAACGCCTCCTTCAGCTCGCGCTGCTCCAGCGGACTCAGTTGCGAGTAGAGTAGATGGTTGTCGGGCGGTGCGTCGCGCTGGATCTGCTGATACTGGTGGCGCAGACGCAGCAGGTTGAGCAGTTCAAAGGCAGCGGTTAACTCCTCGCAACTGGTCGCGCTGAGGCTGCTGCCCGCAACCGACATCCGCAGCCGGTCGGGGGTATTGGTCGCCGCGCATCCGGCATCCAGTGCAAACAGCCGTGCCAGATCAACGATCAGCGCAACGCCGCGCTGCTTCAGATCCAGGCGGTCATGTCCCTCGGCGTTACGTTCCAGCAGCACCTGCCGGAAGAACCCCAGCGGCGCAGCCTGGCGGAGTGCGGTTCGCGCCACGCGTGCCAGAAAGACCTGCCGCTCACGCGCCTGCCGGATCACCGCTCGCAACGTGGCGTCCGCATCCAGCGTGCCATACACCTGCCGGAAATCGAAGAAGATCGTCACCTGGAGCAGCGCTTCTTCGTCAGGCGTATAGATCCAGTCGGTGAAGTAGTTCTTCCAGACGGCCAGCGGCTGCCGCCAGATCGCGTTGGTTGCCATCACATTGCCGGGGCAGCGCGGAATGCCACAGGCCACCAGTTGCGTAACTACCTGCTCGGCCAGGGCCGTGAAGTAGTCTGCCGCATCCGGTGGCGCATTATCGGCATAGACCAGCGCATTATCCTGGTCGGTGTGCAATGTCTGCTCGTAACGCCCCGCGCTACCGAGCAGCAGCCAGGCGTAGGGGCAGGGCGGCGGCCCCAGCGCTTCTTCGGCATCCTGCAGCAGGCGGGTCAGCAGGCCATCCCGGGCCACAGTGACGACCCGCCCAATATCGCCGGTACGGGCGCCCGCATCGAGCAGCGCGCCCACGGTATCGACAATCTGATCGCTGTAGGTGCGTAACCGCTCTATGCTCTGTGCCCGCTGGAGTTGGCGCGGTAAAAACAGCGGGCTATGGCTGCGCCGCCGCATAATGTCAGTGCGTGTCACCAGGCCGATCACCTGGTTATTTTCCGTAATCGGCATCTGGTGGATGTCCCGCTCCAGCATCGTCAGCAGACCCTCGAACACCAGACTATCGGCGGGCAGCGTTAGCGCGGGCATGGTCATCACCTCGGACACGCGGGTGGTGTCATCCAGACCGGCCGCCAGCACCCGGTTGCGCAGATCCCGGTCGGTAACAATTCCGACAGGCGTGGAGGTGACCACCAGGCTGGAGACATCATGTTCGCGCATGATCTGGGCGGCCTGGCGCACGCCGGCCTCCGGCGCGACGGTAATCAGCGCGCGGCGAACAAGATCGCGCAGACACATCTGGAAGAGGACCGGGTCGGCGTGGGCATAGTGGACCTGCAGGCGGTAACTGAGCCACTCGATGGCCGAGTCGGCAAAGAAGTGGGCAAAGGCCGGGTAGGTTCGCCGCAACTGGTGGAACAACTCCTCCGAGAGCACATACACGCAGGTCTCCGCGCAGGTACGCACAGTCAGGATCGGCGACTGGCTGTGGATCAGCGAGGGATACCCGAAAAACTCCCCCGCGCCCAGGGTATCGAACACTCGGATGCCCTGCTCATCCTCGCGCAGCAGATCAACACTGCCTGTGCGCACCATGAAAAGCTGATGATTGGACGATCCGCCATACACCAGGATATCTTCGCCGGGCGCGAACAATCGTACCTGGACCGAGCCGGCGAGCGACTCGACCTGTTCAAACGGCAACTCGCTGAAGGGGGGATAGTGGGCAAGAAAGCGAGCAATCGTGTCTGGTGCTGTAGCCGGTGCTGTCATGGCAGGTAGCACTCCAATGCTCCGGGATCGTTTTCAGGACTTACGCGGTTGCTCACCCAAAAGGCATTTTCGCCTCCGGCAGGGCGGAAGATCCCCTTCTTTTTCACAAAAATTTGCATAACGTGCAAATTTTTTGTGAAAAAGAACAAAACGTACCGTACTGCCGCAGACGAAGCCGACTTTCATCGGGTGAAACGTCCGGTTTGTATATCAACCGTGTAAGTCCTGGTTTTATTATTATAAGAGTTATGCAGTGGGTATTCAAGCCAGACATTTGAGCGCATGAACGACTCGTTTCATCTGATGCCGAACAATACGTTTGTTCTTTGCTCTTTATTCTTTGTTCTTAAAGTCAGGAGTTACGCGGTCGGTTCCAAACCCATGCGTCTGCCTGGACAACTGGCCCGATGCGCCTCCGGCCGGGTGGAATGGGACATGCTTTTTCCGGAAAAAGACAAAAACGTCCCATGCTGCCGCAGGCGAAATACGCCGTTATCGAGAGCAAACGGTTCGTTTGAACGCACACCGCGTAACTCCTGTTAAAGTGGAGAGGGTGACTGTTCAATCAGTGTCAGGTAATCAATCAGGCTACCATCGAAGGGCATCATGCCATACATCGCCATCTGTTGCAGTTCGGCAACCGCATTCCAGGCCGGCGTTTCCAGATCGGGGGGATACTTCAGCGTTTGTTTATTCTGCTCAAACTGATCAATATCCAGAACGCGCGCACGTCCCTCAGGATCTACCAGCAGATCAAGATCAAGATCAACAATATGCAGGCGATTGAGATCCAGCCGCGGCGGCAGCGTCACATTGCAGTAAAACCGGCGAAATATTCCTGTGGGGGTAAAATCGGAAGCCACCGTATACGGGCGGCGCAGCCAGACATAGCCCACCGTGGCATAATCCGGGCTAAACGTCTGCCCGATCCGCTCCAGTTGCATCGGTGTTCCCGCCGGGGTGTACCAGACCAACCAGTCATCGCCCCAATCGACCAGTTCGGCTCGCCAGCGATAGACCAGGCTGCCATCATATTTGAGCGTATGGATATCAAGCCAGTGCATAACAGCATCACCGAGGTTACATTGTCGGCTATCGGAGACCGCATAGGTTAGGAAGACCGCCATAAACGACACGGCTATCGGGCAGGCTGCTTCAATAAAAAGCTCTCACCTCGTGAAAGGTGAGAGCTATAGGCGACCGGGCACTATGTCATGCCCAACCAGAGATGACTGCACCAGAGACAGAGACACAACCGGGTGACACCCACCCGATACCAGATCGAGAATAGCCCGGTTACCGCCGCTCAATAAGCAGGCGGATAGCGGTGCGCTCCTCATTATCGATTGCCACGTCGATAAACGATGGCACACAGACGATTTCAATACCCTCCTCACTTAGATAACTACGGGCAATGGCAACGGCCTTAATGGCCTGGTTGGTCGCCCCGGCGCCGATTGATTGCACTTCGGCCATGCCACTCTCGCGGATGACACCGGCAATAGCTCCGGCAACAGCACTTGGACGTGAACGAGTCGAAACCTTCAGCACCTCGGCAGAACCATGGTGCTCAAGAGCCTCACCAACAGCGCGGGCAACGGTACTCATGCGTTCCTCCTCTGAGTTTAGTGAATGACTGGTCGAGACTACGATCGGCTGGTCAGATGGAGCGTCGAGCATCATCTCAGAGCTACCCTCCTCTCTTGTTTTGACGATTGGCACAGTCGGGTGTATCGTGGGAACTGGGACACGGTCGCCGGAAAGGGAACCGTATATGTGAGATGCACGGGTTAGCGTGCATAGTCTACTGCCCGTGTTTCACGGATTACCGTGATTTTAATTTGACCCGGATATTGGAGACTCTCCTCAATCTTTTTTGCCACATCACGGGCAAGATGGATACTGGCATAATCATCTATACTATCGGGTTGGACCATCACGCGGACCTCGCGCCCGGCCTGCACCGCAAAAGCGCGTTGCACCCCTGGAAAGGATGTTGCGACCGTTTCCAGCGATTCGAGCCGCTTAATATACAGGTCAAGTGTCTCACGCCGTGCGCCGGGTCGCCCACCCGAGATAGCATCAACGGCCTGGACGATAAACGCTTCGACCGTTTGCGGTTCTTCGTCGTTATGATGTGCGGCAATCGCATGCACAATCGTCGGCAAGCGTCCCAACCGCCGCGCAATATCCGCGCCAATCAAGGCATGCGGACCCTGAACCTCATAATCGACGGCCTTTCCAATATCATGCAGGAGCGCAGCGGTTTTTGACACATGGATATTGGAATTCAACTCCGCTGCAATATGTGCCGCGAGCAGTGAGCATTCCAGCGAATGCTGGAGCACATTTTGCCCGTAGCTGGTACGATATTTCAACCGACCCAATAACTTGATCAGGTCGGGGTGAAGTCCTTGTACATTGGCCTCATATGCGACCCGCTCGCCTTCTTCGCGCATAATCTGCTCGATCTCTTGTTGGGTTTTATGGACAACCTCTTCGATCCGGGAGGGATGAATACGGCCATCCTTGAGCAGGCGCGTCAGCGCCACCCGGGCCACTTCACGGCGCACGGGATCGTGGCATGAAAGGGTCACAGCTTCCGGCGTATCATCAATAATCACATCCACGCCGGTAATCTGTTCAAATGCCCGAATATTACGCCCTTCACGCCCGATAATGCGGCCTTTTAACTCTTCGCCCGGCAGGTTGACGGTCGTCACCGTCACCTCCGCAACATAATCGGATGCACAGCGCTGAATCGCCATGCCGACAATCTTGCGCGCCTTCTTATCGGCCTCTTCGCGGGTAGCCTGTTCAACCTCGCGGATACGCCGGGCGGCATCATCGCGGGCCTCGCGCTCGGCCTGAGCGAGAATAATATTGCGCGCATCCTCCTGGCTCAGTGCCGAGATGCGCTCAAGCTCACTCACCTGTTGTACCTTCAACTGCTCAGCTTCTTGATACAACTGCTCAATCTGCCGTTCGCGGTTCGTTAGTTGGCGCTCACGTCGTTCTACGCCATCGATTTTGCGATCGAGATTCTCCTCCTTTCGTTGCAATCGTTCTTCCTGTTTTTGTAACCCCTGACGCGCCTCCTTAATCTCTGCTTCAACTTCCGTACGAATACGGAGCGCTTCATCTTTGGCCTGAAGCAGCAGTTCTTTTTGCTGGGAGCGCGTCTCTTCTAATAACAGGCGGGCCTCGGTTTCGCGCTGTTGCACGCGCGAGTGGGCGCTGTTCTGCGACCAGAACATACCAAGACCAGCGCCGGCAGCCAGCCCTACGATGAGGGCAACTACAGCCCAGAGTAATTCAATCACGTGTCGCCTCCTATGCGGTTGTTAAGGTGCCACAGACGAAAGTTGGTAACTATGGCATACCACTTCGTTGTGTAGCGAGAATTTTTGCGTTACTATATCATGGTATGCTAATAATACTGGTCAAAAGTTGTGATGTCAAGAAGTAGTCGGCATAAACCATCATTCATAATCTAGGTTGGTTAAAGATATAGTTTTGTGTATCGCACAGATCCCCTACGTCTGGCTTTTTTGCAGCACTTCTCTCTTGTTCCTGGTTCCCCTTGTGTGATTGTTCACATAGAATTGCCCTGCTGTGTGCTCCTGGTATGTTTCATCCGGATTGCCTATACTACCGTAGATTTTCCAAATGTGGTACCCGTGGTAGCACACTGCCGTGCCACGGGGTGTTGCGACCAACTAGCCCTTCTGGTATAATTTCGGCGATCCAGAGGTAGATAATAGACGGTATGGTACGTCAGGAGGATACGTGTATGCTTCGCACGCCGTGGCGAGCCAGGACGCTCGCCTTCTTGCTGTTGGTCAGCCTCGCCCTGCTGGCAAGTTGCAGCAATCAGGCCGGTGTGACGGGAGGAGCGCTCTACGTTCAAGATCTGATAGAAAAGGCGCAGAACTACGCCGGTCAGGAAATAACCGTTGATGGTGCATATGTCTGGAAACCCGGTGATCCCGCAACCTCTGTGCTGGCGCTGGGCGTAAGCACGCTCGATAACGGGCTTGATGCGCAACCGCTGGGAAATCCTATCTGGGTTGATGGGTTCCCGCCCGAGGCAACTGAGAATCTACATCGTCCGGGGGACTCGGTCTATGGTTTTGTCCGGGTGACCGGGCACTTTGAGGCCGATGGTGGCTATGGCCCTGAAGGGAACTACCAGTATCGCCTGGAAGTGTCGCAGGCCCGGCCCATTGAGCAGGTCCGCCGGGTTGAACATACGCTTGAGGGTGGCCCACTGGGTGAGGGCAAGGTTTCGTTCTTTGACCTCCAGGACAATCCCGGTCAGTATGCCGGTCAGACGGTGACCACCCAGGGCTTTTATTTCTGGAACTCGGTCATTTATGTTCTGGCCGAGGGGGTCTCGACCGACGAGAATGGTGCGAACCCGCAGCCGCTTGGTGAACAGATCTGGATGGAAGGCTTTCCCCCCGACCAATCCGCCGAGTTGAATGTCGGCCCCAACAATAGCTATGTCTGGGGGATGGTTGAGGTGACCGGTACGTTTGAAACCGGCGGGGGTTATGGCAAGGATGGACAGTACGAGAGCATGATCACGGTCCAGTCGGCAATGCCCCTGATAGATCAGTAGCGTCTGGTAATTAACACGAGTTACGCAGTAGGCATTCAAACCAAGCGTTGTCTGAATGAACGGCCCGATTCGCCTGCGGCAGTGTGGTACATGATGTTCTTTTTCACGAAAAAATTTGCACTTTGCGCAAAATTTTTGTGAAAGAAGATTCCATCCTGCCGGAGGCGAAATGTCCTTTCGGGTCAGTGAGCGCGTAACTTCTGTAGTTAACACGAGTTACGCGGTCGGTTCCAAACCCAGGCGTCTGCCTGGACAACTGGCCCGATTCGCCTCCGGCCGGGTGGAATGGAACATGCTTTTTCCGGAACATGTGGCTCGGAGCGCCACATGTTCCGGAAAAAGACAAAACAGTACCATGCTGCCGCAGGCGAAATACGCCGTTATCGAGAGCAAACGGTCCGTTTGAACGCACACCGCGTAACTCCTGTAATTAACACGACTCACGCGGTCGGTTCCAAACCAGGTGTTCACCTGGATGAACGGCCCGATTCGCCTGCGGCAGCATGGTACGTTTTCTGTCTTTTTCACAAAAATGTTGCTCTTAGAGCAACATTTTTGTGAAAAAGATCCGGAATCTTCCGCCCTGCCGGAGGCGAACCCAGTTTCCCAAGGAGGTACTGCGTAACTCCTGTAATTAACACGACTCACGCGATGGTTTTCAAACCGCGCGTTTGACCGGTTTGTTCAGGTGGAAGCCAGACTCGCCTGCGGTAGCATGGTACTGTTTGATCTTTTTGGAAACGTTGTGCTCGAAGAGCGCAATGTTTCCAAACCGGATGCCCGGTTCCACCCTGCCGGGAGCGCAAAGCAACCGCTCACGCGAGATGGCGTGAGTCGTGGTATATTGAACAGTGAACTGATTTTATCCATGAGGAGCCCGACGAGGTCCATCGGTGTACTATTTTATTGAGCCAATGGTTGAAGCGGATATCAGCCAGGTACAGCAGGTCGAGCAGCAGAGCTTTAGCACCTCCTGGTCTTCTACCACATTCCGCCGTGAGTTACGCAGCCCCGATACATGCCGGTATGCTGTGGCTCGCGCCAGTCTTACCCCCCCACCGCCCCAGCAGCGCCCGCGCCAGACCACACCAGGACGCAGCGGGTTATTGGGGGCACTCTTTCCCGGTCTTTTTGGCGCAGCAGTGCTGCCGGATGATCCCGACTATGCCTATCCGGTTGTGGGCTATGGCGGCATCTGGCTAACCGTTGATGATGCCCATATCACCACGATTGCCGTTGCGCCGCAGTATCGTGGGCAGGGCCTGGGTGAACTGCTGCTGAATGGCCTGATCGATCAGGCGCTCGATCTGCAGGCGGCCGTTATGACGCTCGAGGTACGCGTCTCAAATGTGGTTGCGCAGAATCTGTATGCCAAGTATAGCTTCCAGGTCGTCGGGCGACGCCCACGTTACTATACCGATAATGGCGAAGATGCGCTGATCATGACGACCGATCCCATCCGCACGCCCGAGTATCGCGCGCTGCTGAGCGAGTTACGCCGGAAGTTGTTTGCCCGGTTGCGCCACCAGGCGGAAGCTGAAGTTGCCGTGCCGGCGGGGACACGCCCGGAAACCGGCGCACAGCAGCAGGGGACGGCGTTTTAGCTGCCGGCGAAGAAAATTAGATCGGTTAGATCGGTTACTCCTCCAACTTGAGAACCTGCTTCAGCGTCAGCCAGAGCGGGCTGAGACGCAGTTGATCGGCGCGGACCTCACCGCCGTAGACCCGCTCGGCCAGATCACGATGCAGCGCAGCCATATGTGCGCGGCCATTTATTGTGTCGCGGAAGGCGGTATGTTTGAGAAGCAGTGCGACCTCGTTCTGCGGGTCTAACCGCCCGGCGAACAAACGGTGCGGCGCGCGCGGATCAAGCCCAAAGCCGTCACACCGGACCAGCAACTCCGCGTCACGCTCGGCGCGGTAGTTCACCGTGGGCAGCGGTTGCCCCTGGAAGACATCGCGGTAGAAGTTGCTCGGATAGGCCGCTACCCGGATCAGCATCTCATCGACGCGCATGCGGTGCCGGTCATTCGGCACATGCAGATAATCCCAGATTACAAAATCAACCCCAACTTCCGCACAGGCCCGGAACAGCGCCCGCGATGCCGTATTGGTATCGTTGACATACGGAATCACCGGCACCATCGCCACGCCCACCGGGATACCCGCGCGTTTCAGCGCGGTCAGCATTTCCAACCGGAGCGCCGGCGTGGGCGATTTGCTCTCCAGTCGCTCGGCGGCATAGCGGTCCATCGTCAGCAGCGTCGTCATCACAATTGCCAGGCTCTGCTCGTTGATGCGTTGGAGCAGCGGAATATCCTCCAGTACACCCAACCCCTTGGTCAGGATCAGGCAGGGTTGCCCGGCATCGGCCAGAACTTGCAACACCTGACGGGTAATACGGTAGCTCTGCTCGGCCGCTTGGTAGGGATCACTCAGCGCAGTAATGGCGATCAGGTCACCGCGACTCACCGTCTGCAGCTCCTCGGCCAGCAGTTGTGGCAGGTTGAGCGGAACTCGCACCGTCTCGTTTAGCGGGCGCGAACTATAGACCCAGCCGTCGCAGTAGGGGCAGCCCATCTCACAGCCGAGATAGACATTCATGGTGTATGACGACAGGAAGAACTCGTTGATGGTGGGACGGCGTGAGCTAAGGATCGGACCGGACGGTAAATTTTCGGGCAGGTAGTAGGTCATGCTTGCGTATCATGGCGACCAGGGTCCAGCGGGTTGTTACCGATTACTGGCTCCGGGTTACCGCCAACACCTTCACTATCTCAGCGTGTATCAATCCGTTTGAGGCCACCAGGCGCGGGTTCCAGAGCGTCCAATCCTGGTTTTGCCAGTCGCTTAACCGGCCTCCCGCCTCGGTCACGAGCAGCGCGCCGGCAGCCGTGTCCCAGGGATGCAGCCCCAACTCCCAGTGTCCATCGGTGCGCCCTGCCGCAACATAGCAGAGATCCAGCGCGGCTGACCCGGTGCGCCGCACGCCCTGGATGTGTAACACCATCCGCGAAAACTCAGCAATATTGTTGTCGGGTTGGGTGAAGCGATCATAGGGAAAGCCGGTCGTCAGCAGGGCCGCGTCAAGCGACGGCGTCTGCGATACCTGGAGCCGGCGACCGTTGCAGTAGGCGCCCCGTTCCCGGTAGGCTGTAAACAACTCGCCGCGCAACGGATCATACACAACCCCAAACAGCGGCGCTTTGCCCTGCAACACCCCCAGCGACACGCAGAACAGCGGAACGCCGTGGGCATAGTTCGTCGTGCCGTCGAGCGGGTCGATCACCCAGGTGTAGGCGCTGCTCCCTGCACTGTTGCTACCCTCCTCGGCGACAATGCGATGGTCCGGGTAGCGTGAGCGGATCGAGCCGACGAGCAACTCTTCAATGGCGCGGTCGGTTTCGGTGACTAGATCGGCGCGACCTTTTTCTTCGACCGTGTGCTCGCGCTCCAGGCCGGAGCGGGCCAGCGCGCCGGCGCGATAGGCCAGATCGATCGCAAAATCAAGCATAGAGGGAACGTTTGCCTCCCGTCGCACGTCTAGAATAAAATAGGCTGTTGTGTCTATCTATTGTACCAGGGAGTAGGGAATGCGCAACCTGTTGATGCTGCTGATCACCGGGGCACTGCTGGCGGCCTGCGGGCCGGGGCAGGAAGCCACCATACCGGCGACGACCACTGCAACCCCGCCTGCCGTAGCCGCGACTGAACTGCCGGGCGTTACGGTGACGGCAACCCTGATGCCAACCCGCCCGCCTGCTCAGCCTACACCGCTGCCAACCGCCACCATTGTGCCCGGCATGTACGATCTGGCAACCCCAACGACCCTGCCCGCAAGCGCAAACGGCACCCCGGAAGATATTGTCACCACCGCCCGTACTGCGCTGGCCGATCATCTCGGTATGTCGGAAGAGGCGCTCATCCTGACGACGGTGCGAGAACAGACCTGGAATAGCAGCGCGCTGGGATGTCCCGATCCGGCGCGCGGATATGGGCAGGTGATGGTGCCCGGCTATCTCCTGGTCTTCAGCGACAGCGAGCAGCAGTATGCCGTCCACACGTCGGAAACCGCTTCACCGCTGATCCTGTGCCGCAATGGACAGCCGGAAAGGCTGGATAGCCTGGAGTTGCCGGAGTAACCATCTGTGGTGACAAAATCTGCAATCATGCGGATGTGTGTCCGTCCGCCACAAACGCGGCAATCCGAGCATAGATCGCATCGCGTTCCGGGCCGATGACCAGCATCTGATGCTCGGTCTCTTCCCACCAGACCAGGTGCCGCTCCGGGCTGCTGATCCGTGCAATAATCTCCTCAGCGCCGGCGGGCGGTGAGGTGTCGTCCTTGCGGCCATGCATCACCAGCGTAGGCATGCGCACCTGGGGCAGCGCACTGCGCGCCCGCGCGGCCACCTGCCGTAGCTCGTCAATCGCGCTGACGGGCAGTTTGATCGACTGGCGCAACTGCTGCTGCACCTCAGGATCATCCAGGTCAACCTCCGGATCATATTGGCGGACCCGCTGCCGCAGGAACGGGTCGGAAAAGTCGGCCTTTTCGAGCGGGTAGTACCAGCGCATCACCAGTCGGGCCAGCGGCAGGACATTGATCCGCCAGTCGCCCTGCAACCAGAGCGGCGTTGCCAGCAGGATCAACCGCTCAAAGGAGCGCCGCCGCGCCAGCAAAATCGCCAGCGCCCCACCCAGCGAAAACCCGATCACCACCACCGTCGCGCAGCGCGAACGTAGATCGTTAAACCCGGCCTCGGCGGAAGCCAGCCAGTCGTGCCGGCGGGTGACATCCAGCACTTCCGGGGACTCGGCATGGCCCGCCAGGCGCACACCCAGCACAGTATGGCCCTGCGCCGCCAGATACTCCCCCAGGCCGCGCGTCTCCCCCGGCATCCCCGCAAAGCCGTGGAGCAGCAGACAACCGGTTGTACCACCATCAAAAAAGAAGGGATCAGCTTGTTTCTGGTTCTGATTCATAGGTTACAGGTTACAGGTTACAGGTTACAGGTTACGGACTACGGATTTCGGGATATGGACTACGGACTTCGCTTCACAAGTGAGCGCAGTCGCGCGAGATTCTCGATATCCTCGGTCATATCCTTGCCCTTGGGCGTCTCGATAATCATTGGCAGATCGACAAAGCGTGGATCATTGACTAGCAGGCGAAACGCCTCCAGCCCGATGCAGCCCTCCCCAATGTGGGTATGCCGATCAACCCGGCTGCCCAGATCCTTCTGAGAGTCATTCAGATGCCAGGCCTTGATTTGTTCCAACCCGACGATCTGCGCAAACTCGTTCATTGTTGCTGTGTACGTATCGGCGGTGCGGATGTCATACCCGGCCGCCAGAAGGTGGCAGGTATCCAGGCAGACCCCCAGCCGTTCGCGCCGCGTAACCAGTTCCAGCAGGCGCGCCAGATGCTCAAAACGCCGGCCGAGCGCCGTTCCCTGCCCGGCGGTATTCTCCAGCAGCACCGTCACCCCCGCGCCGATGCCCGCGTCAAACAGCCGGTTCAGCGCGTCGGCCTCACGGCGCAGTCCATTCTCCTCACCGCTGCCGGTATGCGCGCCGGGATGCACCACAATCGCCGGAATGCCCAGCAGGGCGCAGCGCTCCAGTTCATCGGTAAAGGCTGCAATCGACTTCTCCCACAGTTCATCGGCGGCGGCGGCCAGGTTAACCAGGTAGGAGCAGTGGACGATCACCGGGCCGATGCCGGTGCGCGCCTGTTCCGCCTTAAATGCCGCGACGTCGTCGGGCGTGTAGGGTCTGGCTTTCCACTGGCGGTCATTCTTGCTAAAGATCTGCATGGCTTCGCACCCGACCTGCTCGCCCCGGGCAAAGGATTTGGCGATACCGCCGGCAATCGACATGTGCGCTCCGAGAGGCATACGCTGCTACTTTCTGTCTCTGTTCTGTCTATCCGGGCTACCGCGAACGCAGAACAAAAGAACCGAGAACAAAGCGTACCGGGTGTACAGCTACCAAATAATGTTGTTCTCTGTCCTCGGTTTGTCTGTTCTATCTATCCGTACTTCCATTATAACAAAACTCTGATCATGGCTCTGGTAACATTCCACAACTTACGGATATAGCCCGTAAGTCCCGAGAAGCCCACATGCTTTAGCTGTGGGAGTAGTCACATGGTCCCTGATCTAAAAGAGCATCTGGCCTCCGGCAGGGTGGCTGTCACCCGGTCAAACCTCCGGTTTGAGTAGTCACCGGGTACGTCCTGCATTGTAACAAACTGCTTGATCCGCTTCACTCTGGCACGCAAGATGCGTACAAACAGGACAGAGGGAGATAGCCCACCAGGCAGCACAAGGAGCCGATCATGGCAAAGCAAACCCGGTCCACCCGGAGCAAAATGACCCCGGAGCAACTGCACGATTTCCTGTGCAACCCGCAATCCTACCCGCATCAGCCCGCACAGGCCGACCTGATTCAGACGCATACCTCCTATGTGGTGATTGTGTCGCCCTATGTGTACAAAGTAAAGAAGCCGGTCAACTTTGGCTTCCTGGACTTCTCGACCCTGGAGCAGCGGCACTACTACGCGGAGCGGGAGGTGGAACTTAACCGGCGACTCTGTGCGGATACCTACCTGGGAGTTGTACCGATCACGCGGCAGGGTCATCGGTTGACCTTTGCGGGAGACGGTCAGGTGGTTGAGTATGCCGTCAAAATGCGGGAACTATCGCAGCCGGATTTTATGAAGGCGCGGCTCGCCCGCGGCGCGGTGGACGAGGAAGACCTGCTGCGGATCGTGGCAAAGTTGCAAACTTTCTACGCACAGCAGCCTGACACTCCAGAGATCGCCGCGTGTGGCCGGATTGAGAACCTGCGGCAGATCACCGACGAGAACTTTCAACAGATGGAGCCGGATATTGGGCAGACGCTAAGCTGGTCCGCCTTTGAGACCATCCGCTTCTACACCAATAGTTTTTACGCGCAGCACGCCGTCCTCTTTGAAGAGCGCCGGCAGACCGGGCGCATTAAGGATGGGCATGGCGACCTGCATCTGGAGCATATCCATCTAGCTCCCAATACCGTCTGTATCTACGACTGTATCGAGTTTAATGACCAGTATCGCTGCGTTGATGTGGCCTACGATACGGCGTTTCTGGCGATGGACCTGGACTACAATGACCGGCATGACCTGGCGCGGCGGTTTGTCCGGCACATGGCCGCAGCTCTGGATGATCCGGGCATGCTACGGTTGATGGAGTTCTACAAATGTGTACGTGCCTGTGTGCGCGGCAAAGTCGAAACCTTCCGCAGCAATCAGCCCGAAGTTGACGCGGAAACCCGGCAGGAGAGCCAGGAGCGCGCCCGGCGTTACTTCCGCCTGGCGTTGCAGTACGCAGTCGCCGGATCAGCCCCGACCGTCTTGATTGTGATGGGCAATGTTGCCACGGGCAAGAGCACGCTGGCCGCGCGGTTGGCCGCCGAACTGGGCTGGGAGGTCTACTCCTCCGACCGGGTGCGCAAGGAACTGGCCGATCTGCCCCTGCACCGGCGGAGCGGCCCGCAGGAGCGCGCGCGGCTCTACGCGCCGGAAGCCAAAGCCGAGATCTACGAGCAGTTGATGCAGCGGGCTGAGGAGCATATGCAGGCCGGGCAGAGCCTGATCCTCGACGCGACCTTTAGCCGCCGCCGGCAGCGCGACCAGGTGCGCCGGCGGATTGAACAGGCAGGCGGGGTCTGGTCGGTGATCGAGGCGCGCGCCGCAACTGCGACGATGAAAGAGCGGCTGGCGACCCGCTCAACCGGGGGCGCGGTCTCGGATGCGCGCCTGGAAGATTTTGCTACCATTGCGCACGCCTACCAGCCGCCCTACGAGATCGGGCTACGGCAGTTGTTGCCGGTGCAGACCGAGGGACCGCCGGCGGGAACGATCAGCGCGATCCTGAATGATCTGGCGGCACGCCATGCGCGGCGGAGTTGAACTGATTTGTTTACACGCAGGAGCGAAACTGCGAAATTTCATGTAAAAATGATGCGCCGGCAAGGGTGAGGTGTTTGGTTACCTTATTGGGAAAGATGCAAGCCGAGAACGTCGGCGTACATAATCCCATGGTTCCTCTCTAACAAGCCATTGCTGACGACAGGAAGCAGCGCGCTGTACTGCCCGGCGGAAGCAACGCATGAGCCTGGCAGCATCAGGATATCCGACAATTTCCGATGAGGATTTTGTCTGGGTTCAACGCAGTGTCAGTTACTCTGCCTGATCCGGTGCTCCGGCAGCCAAGTCGATAACGAAGGCTGTTTTAGCGGGGGCTTTACCCATCCCGGGGTGCTGGGCCAGGTGATCCGCGTGGGCCTTCTGGTCGGCACCCAACTGGTGTTCTCACCGATTCGTCACCCGCAGAGCAATGGGATGGTGGAACGGTTCTATCGGGACTATACGCACCATGTCTGGAAGAAACACCACCTGCCGGATCTCGCCGCCGTGTAGCAGGCGGCCAGCACGTTCTTTGCGGCCTACCGCCAGAGTCGCCATCATGCCGCGTTACAGGGCCGCTGTCCGGTGGAGGCGCATCCGGCTGCACCATACCGTTGGCTGGAGGTGGATGGGGTGGTGCCCGTCCTGGTGCCGCTCACTCCGGGCGCAGTCCATTTTCTACGCTGGGTTCAACCAGATCGCACCATCACGCTGTTGAATCTGGCGTGGGCAGTGCCGCGAGCCGATCCTAACCAGGAGGTCTGGGCGACACTCACCCTGACAGTCACGGGAGCCTGGCTTCGCATCTATGACACGGCCCCCGATGCTCCCCGGCGCACGTTGTTGGCCGAGCATCCGTTTCCGTTGAAGGAAGCCGTGCAATTACGCCGCGATACGGACCAGGAACGTCCGGATGCCACGGTTGCGTTCTTCGAGGCGGCGATGGATCGCACCGTCAGGAGTTGGTTCCGGTTCTTTTCTACGATGTCCTGAAGGTTGTGATGGATGTTAAGGAGCGATTTTTTCTACGATGTCCTGAAGGTCGACAGTTAGGGGTTATTCTCCTTATCAATGCGCATAAGCCACTGCCAGCGTCAGCATTTCCGTAAGTCACATCGGTACACCCCTGACGCCCCGCCATCCCACAGCCTGCATCAACTTCTGCTCAAAATCTCTCCTGTTTCTATTCTTGCAAAAGATGAAAAATATGTTTATAGTGCGCATGAATATCCGACATGCTATCAACTCCACACCGGCATGTCGCTCCGCAGCGCAATGACGCGTATTTCTGCTTTACTGTGCCGAACTATTTATTACACATTCCGCATACTACAACCCGACAGGTGGGCGCATATGACGATAGCAGCTCTCAAGCCGGCGCCGGAACCACCGCATCTACCAGTGCGCCTGCCCGCGACACCTGATAGGCCGGTCGTAATCTGCCCGCCACGACCCGCGCTCCTATGCGGAGCAGGTCACATATTCAGCTAACCCTCCCGCGCTTCAGGAGGGATTTCTGTTAGCAGCAATAATGAGGAGGTCATCAATGTACACCAATGGCACCACATCCACAACCCTCCCGCCCGAAATCGTCACACTGCAGCACGAGAATGAACAGCTCCGCCGGCAGGTTACATCATTGGAGGAAGCTCTGGACAATACTCGCCGGCTGCTGCAAACCGTTGTGGACACCTTGCCACAGACGATTTTCTGGAAAGACGGCAACTCGGTCTACCAGGGATGCGATACACTGTTCGCCACCGCCGCCGGAGTCGCCGACCCGGCGGCAATTGTGGGGCTGCGCGATGCGGATCTGCCCTGCAAGCTAGAGGAAACCGAGTTCTTCTTGAGTGTTGACCGGCGGGTGATGCAGAGCAATACCCCCGAATATGATGTTATCGAACCGCAGTTGCAGGCCAATGGGCAGCAGGTCTGGTTGCGTACCAACAAGGTGCCCCTGCACAATGCCGCCGGTCAGGTGATCGGCATCCTGGGGACAGCGGAAGATATCACCGAGCGGAGGCGGCAGGAAGAAGAGCAGCAGCATCTATTCACCGCCAGTCCGATTGTGCTGTTTCGTTGCAAAGCGAGTGGCGACTTCGGCGCAACCTTCATCAGTGAAAATGTCACCCGCATGTTTGGCTATGCTCCCCACGAGTTCACCGACGACTCGCAGTTCTGGGCCGGCCATATCCACCCCGATGACGCCCCGCGCGTGTTTGCAGATCCGGCGCAGGTTTTTGAGCATGGAGACCACTCCCACGAGTACCGCTTTCAGATGAAGGATGGCGGCTACCGCTGGATCTACGATCAACTGCGCCTCATCCGTGATGAACAGGGACATCCGGTTGAAATGGTCGGTTCCTGGCAGGATATCACCGAGCGCAAGCAGGCTGAGGAGGAACTGCGTCAGAGTCGCGCACTATTTGAGCAATTTTTCAATAACATGCCCGCATCATGCTATGTGCTGGACGAGCAGGGACGCTACCTGATGCTTAATGACGTATGTGTCCAGGCGATGGGTGTTCCACGGGAACAGATTGTTGGCGCTATGTTGTCGGACCAACTCCCCGCTGGTGTTGTCCAGGATTGGAACGAGCATGCGCGGCAGGTGATGGAGCGCCAGGAGCCGGTGACACTGGAACAGCATATGCTGCTGCCGGATGGAGAACATACCTTCCTGAGTACCGTCTTTCTCATCCGCAGTGCCCAGGAGCAGGGCATTATGCTGGGCGGCATCTCCGTAGACATCACTGAACGCAAGCATCAGGAAGAAGCATTTCGGGCCTTTAAAACGCTGGCCGACAATGCTCCGGACGGTATTGCAATCAACTCGCTGGAAGGCACGATTACCTATGCCAATAAACGTTACCAGACCATGCATGCCTATGGTGAAGATATTATTGGCACCGCGACTCAGGATTTGATGTCCAATCCGGTTGAGTTAGAATCGGCACTGCAGTATCTGCAGAATAGCGGCGCATGGCAAGGGACGATTACGCATCGGCGGCGCGATGGTAGCACATTTCCAGTTATGGCCTCGGTGTTTACTATCGCAGACGATACAGGGCATCCGGTTGGTCTGGTCGCCATTGACCGTGATATCACCGGACAGCAACGGGCCGAAGCCGAACGTGCCGCTCTGCAACAGCAGGTGATCGATGTCCAGCAGAGCACACTGCGCGAGTTGTCTACTCCCCTCATCCCCATCTCCGACGAGGTGGTGCTGCTGCCGCTGATCGGCACCATCGACACGCAGCGCGCCCAGCAGATTATGGAGACACTGCTCACCGGAGTTGCAGAGCATCAGGCGACCCTGGTCATTCTCGACATCACCGGCGTGGCAGTGGTTGATACCCAGGTGGCCCAGGCGCTCATCCAGGCGGCCCAGGCGGTGAAACTGTTGGGGGCGCAGGTAATCCTCACCGGCATCCAGTCCCAGATTGCGCAGACGCTGGTGTATCTCAATGTGGACTTGCAAGGCATTGTAACCCACGGGTCGTTACAGAGCGGCATTACCGCGGCGTTGCAGCGCTACTAGCCGGGACCACGGGCAAATGGCGGAGCATTGCCCGCAACGCTACTACGGAAAGGAGAGTCGCAAAAACCATGATGACGACACCTTTGGACCAGGCTTCTACACCCGATGCACCGACAACTCTCCAGGCATGGCGGCTACACATTCTGAATGGCTTTCTGCTGCTGCTCTTCTCGCTGGGCACCTGCGTGGCGCTGGTGGACATCGCATCCTTCATCAACCGGGGTACGCTGACCGCGAATAGCCTCACCGTGCTGTTGGGGATTATCGGTATCATCACCGTCGGGATTGCTACATTCAACCGCATGTTCCCCTATGCCCTCCGAGCCGGGGTGCCGCTGGCCCTGCTCTTCCTGATCGGGCTGGTCGATGTGCTTGAAGAAGGCATTAATGCCGATGGGCGCTACCTCTTTCTGCTCAGTGTTATCTTCAGTGTCGTGTTCTTTGGAGGACGTACCGGCTGGGCGGTCTTCGCGTTGAGCATCACATTGATGAGCGGACGCCTGGCGCTGCTGGGGCCGGGGCAGTACGACCCCAACCTGGCTGCAGCAATCACTGATGTGGTCATCTTCACCTTCTTCAGCGCGATTGCCGCCATGCCCGCTGCGCGCCTGATCTACGGGCTCACCAGCAGTACCCACACGGCGTTGCTGCTTACCCACGAAGCCGAGGAAGCGCGGCAGCAGGCTGAACAGCATGCGCAGGAGGTTACGCGCAACATGCAGGCGCTGGTGGAAAGTCGGGCCGAACTGGCCGAAACGCAGGCGCAGCGGAACCAGACGGAACAACTGATGCAGGCCCGCTCCGACGCGGTGCGCGCGGTTGTTCACGACCTGAACCATACCGTGCAGGGCATCCAGTCGGCGCTGGATGTCTGGTTGTTGGAACTCCAGGAGCAGCCCCTGGATGCGGCCGTCGTGGCTTCCGGACGGGACCGCCTGGAGGCAACCCTGGCCCAGCAGCGCACCCTGCTCCACGAACTGCGCGATGCGGCCCTGCTGGAGAGCGGTACTCTGGTGTTGCAACCTATCGTCACCGATTTCGGTGCGCTGGTCCAGGTCGTAGCCCGGCAGTTACAGCCGCGCTACGACCTGGCCGAGTGTGCGCTGACCGTGACCGCCGCCGACGATCTGCCCGCCGCATGGTGCGATCTGCGGCGGATGCAGCGGGTTGTGTATAATGTGCTGGAGAATGCCTTTCGCTACACCACCTCTTTCCGCGATGATGGGGTCGTCCCGGTATGCGTGATCAGTGCCGAGGACGAACTCGTCTGCATGGTGCAGGATAACGGCCGCGGAATTGCCCCAACCGACTTGAAGCGGCTGGGGCAGAAGTTTGCGCGGCTGGCCCGTGGCGAAGGCGCCCCGGACGGGATGGGCCTGGGGCTGAACTTCGCCATCGGCATTATGCGCTTGAGCCGGGGCGCGCTGACAATTGACTCGCCCGGCGCAGGGCAGGGCACCACCGTCACCCTGCGGCTACCTCGCGTACACGAATCCCAACTGCTTGCATTAGAATATCCGCACGATAGGTTTACCTACAGTGAAACAAAGGAGTGATGATGACAACGCCCCCGCCCCTGGACGGAGTCCGCATTCTGGTGGTGGAAGATCTGGCCGATCTGGCACTTGCTGTGAGCGACGGCTTACGCCGGATGGGTGCCGTTGTGGAACTCAAGGCCAGTGCCCGGCAGGCACGCAAGCGCTTGCTGCAAGACCCGGTGCCCCAGGCGGTGCTCCTGGATCATCGGCTGGTGGGAAATGAGACGGGCCTGGATCTGGCACTCTGGATGCGCGCGCAGCCCGGATTACAGCAGACCGCGCGCATTTCCTACAGCGGCACCGACCCGGTGACCCTGCGCCGGGATTGGCCGAATGCGCAGGTATTTCACCGGGTGGTAAGCAAACCCACCTCACTGAGTGTGCTGGTTGAGCATATCACCCAGGCGTTAGCGGAGGTGCGCGCCGCTAATGCACCTTGAACGTTCCGCCGGGTGGTTCCGGCTCCAGGTCGGGCCGGCTGGAGTCCTGGATGACTTCGTGAACTTCGAGCTTGTTCGGGCCGGTGAATGCCTCACCCGGCAGCGTGCCGGAGCGGGCATGCCCCTGCCGAAACGCATCCGAGCCGACCCAGGCTTCGAAGTGTGCGCGCGTCTCCCACAGCGTCAGCACAACGTAGGGATCGCCCGGGTTTACTGGGCGCAACACCTGGTTCATAATGAACCCGGGCATCGTGTCCACCTGCCCGGCGCGGTTGCGAAACCGTTCCTCAAACGCATCCGCATATTCGGGCGCAACAAAAATTCGGTTAGCGACAGTGATCATTGTTTTCCTCCTGCTGTATCTGCAACCAGGCACATATTATTCCATGACTTACGCGGTGAGTACCCCAACCAACCGTTTGCACTGATACCGGCCGCTTCGCCTCCGGCAGTATAGTACTTTTTTATTCTTTCCCCAAAAATGTGTCCCCGGAGTACATTTTCGGGGGAAAGATCTGGTTTCTTCCATTCTGCCGGAGGCGATATTCTCTTCCAGGGGAGGGACCGCGTAACGCGTGCGATTATGGACAGGATTTCTCCATGGTATAGCTGTCAATCACCTCGCCGGTAATCGTCACAAACTGAAAAGAGAGTTGTCCCTCAACCGCCTCAACCAGCATGGCTCCGTGATCGAGATTATAACGCACTTCGCTGCCCGCGGCGACGGTCTCCGCGAAGGCATAGCGGGGCGCGCCGCCCAGACCATTCGTGATGTATGGAAACCCATCAAGCATCACCCGCTCGTAAATATGATTATGTCCCGAAAATGTCGCATCGGCTCCCCACTCCGCGAAGGGCCAGCGCATCCAGGGGGCCGGGCCGCGATGCCCGGAGGTATAAGCGGTGTGATGAAAAAAGACCAGATCCCAGCAGGTGGTTGAAGCTGCCAGCTCCTGCTTCAGCCACGCGGCCTGCTGCGAGTCGGCCTCGATCCCATCCGGCTCACCCGGCATGCTGTTAAGCGCGTAGATTGTCACCGGTTCGCGGACGACGCTGTAGTAGCGCTCGTTTCCCGGCAGCGTGAAGTAGTCAAAGTAGGGCGTTGCCCCCGGAACATCCCAGTCGTGGTTGCCCAGGATCGGGAAGAAGCGATTAGTTTTCGCGCCCGCGCCATATTCACCCTGGTAGGGATGGATAAATTCGTGGTAATACTGCCCGACATTGGGATCAATCGTTGCAGCTTCTCCGTTGGGAAAGTTGTTATCGCCCGTGGTGACGATAAACTCGGGTTGCCGGCCCTTAACCAGATTGGCAACCGCCTCAGAGATAATACCCGGCTCCCCCAGATCGCCGATGATCGCAAAGCGGGCCGCCGTCGGCTCCGGGGTCGCGGTCGGTTCCGGTGTTGCGGTGGGGGTGAGCGTAGGGGTCGGCGTAGGCATCACCGTCGGCGCAATCTGTGCTACAGCGGTCGTGGGAACTGCGGTCGGAGTGGGTGAAACGGCTGTCTGCGCAGCAAAACGACATCCGGCGAGCACGAGTATGCCGCAGATGATCCCTATCAGCGTGACAGAGCGGTGAGTCATCATCGTTAGAAAACCTTTTCCTCTTCGGTCTGCCTAATTTTTAGAATCATTATAGACTAAGAGTGGTACGACATGATACAGTAACTACAACGATACAGTAATCACACCGCAGCAAGCCTGTAGTAAGCTATTTCATCAAATAATAAGGAGTTCTCAAGATGGCTCAAGCAAACGCAAATACCCATTGGATCGACCCGGACAAGTGTGTCGTGTGTGACGCCTGCCGCCCGCTCTGTCCCCGGAATGCTATCAGCGCGCATGCAAGTGACGCGACCTACGTCATTGATGCAGGCCTGTGCAACAACTGCCGGAATATCTCGGCGGTACGCTGCGTGCCCCAGTGCCCGACCAATGCCATTTTCGGCCCGGGTCAGACATCGGCCTGATCTGCCTGACGTGGGCTTGAAATCGGCCGGGAAGGATGCGCCTTCCCGGTCGGTCTGATTCTTCCATGCCGGCACTGGTCGTTGCGTGGGGTTCGCTCATGTCGCATTGTTCGTGGTCCAAAGTTCGACCGCATAACGCGTGTAATCTACCAGTTTGCCGGCAAACCAGCAATCAACTGGAATGGGGACAATGGACGCAATGCCGGCACTTCTTGTTCATCACCGCTACGTTCTCGGTGTCCTCGGTGGCTTTGACCATAATCAGGATTAATGTGCGTCCTCACACTCCCGGCGGTACACAAAGAAGATGGCCTGTTGGCGCGCATCGGCAAACATTCGGCTCTGACAGAGCGAATCGGTCGGGTCGCCATAGATCCGCCAGCCGCAGCAGCCGGTACACTGGAGGGGCAGCAGGCCCATATACCCCAGGACATCCTTGGGCGGGTAGCCCAGGGCCAGCCCGATTTCGTGGGGAATTTCGCCCCGCTCATGCCAGCGCCGCGCCACCTCCGCCAGAAACTCCGCCGGATTTAACCCCCGCGCATAGTTCAATTCACATGAGAGCACACAGGGTGAAACCCCAACCAGCACATGCTGGACTTTATCCCAGTTGTAGATAACAATCTGGGTGGCTGTGGCATCCTGGTTCAAAACTTGATAGGAAACCCCCCAGAGCCCGGTCAGCGTCGCAACCCGCGCCAGGCGCTCCACAATGTTCAGGCCAAACTGATTGGCCGGCAGGTTCAGCAGTTCGCCCGCTTTGCCGCCAAAGAGCACACTGGCGACATGCACAAATAACCAGCGTTCAAACTCGGCGGTGGTGGCGGGCAGATGCTCGGTCTGCCTTTTCCAGTCCACAAACGAGCGCGGGATCGGCATTACGTCACTCATGGGCTACTTCCTCCCCTTCGCAATCAACTTCGATATCGTTTGCAATCGTCCGCGCCAGCGCAACCGTACGCTCCCCAATGTGGACCATAAGTGGACCTTCAAAGGGCGCTATATCGAGCACCTGGATGCGCGTGTGCGGCAGCAACCCCAACTCACGGATGTAGCGCAGGCGCGCCTGATCAAGGGTGTTCACGCAGCGAATCACAACTGTTTGCCCTGGAGAAATACTGGTGAGCGGTTCGTAGCTGGAGAGGGCAACGGTACCGTCGCGTGCCGGAATGGGATGTCCCTGCGGATCGACACGCGGGTAGCCTAACATCTCCTCCAGCCGGTCGGCCAGGCGATCCGAAACGGCATGCTCCAGCCGACAGGCCTCCTCATAGACTTCTTCCAGCAGATATCCGACCCGTTGCACCAGGAAGGTAGATACTAACCGATGCTTGCGAATCACATTCAGGGCAATCTGCAGCCCCTCCTCGGTCAGTGCTACGCCGCGACGCCACTGATGTTCCATGTAGCCCTGCTCGGCGAGCCGTTTCACCTTCTCTGAAACGCTCGGCAGACTGACCCCCAGGGTCGCGGCAATATCGCCGGTTGCGGTGTACGGCACCGTGCGCGTCAGGCGATAGACCGTAACCAGATACATTTCAGTTGACTCGGTCCGCATTACTTCCACTATTACTTCCACTTCCGCGCGGGTGCGTCTCGGCAGGAATCCCTCCATTGTGATGGATCGACAACCTGTGCGCCTCCCGTTCTGCTCCATCTGCCGTCTGGTCTGGTGTTTCCTGCTGTTGCAACGCCGGCTCCCCGCGTTTGCGCCCAGACCGCCGCCGGCATCCGCGCCGCGCCTGCCGGGTCAGGACCAGCAGCCCTCCGCATAGCAGCGCGATGATCAGCGCCAGGCAGATCTGCACGATTGCCATCGGGTTGAGGGTATCCATCGACCATCCTGACGCTTGTGTGAGTGAACTGATACGATGAGCATACGGGACGGTTTCATATTTGTCAAGGTCTGCCTGAATAATTCATAACGTCACATCAGGCATACCTGAGAGAACCGGGTTTCGTGTCATTGCAGAGAGGAAATCGGGCGATCGCACATATACACTCGGCTCGGCTACGTGGTAGCGCTTCTCAGGAACGTTCCGGACATAGCAATTGGGTGGATTGCCAAATTTACCGCATCAGGGAGCCATGTTTGTTACTGTTGTTTGCTGAAATCCGGGCGCATGCAACTCCGCACACCGATTGGTAAAGATGTCTTAACCCGATTGGCAGCATTACGACACCCAAACCTATTGACACTGAGATAAGCATATGCTATTGTATGCAACAACAGGCCAGCCTTATAACCAGAATATTTTTCAAGGGTCTACCCCAAACTGCGAGGTCTCCATGAGCGAGAGTGTAGAAATGTACCTGGTGATGACGGCGATGTTGCGTACTCAGGGCAGTCCGGTTCCGTTGTCGGCCCTGGCCGAGCATCTCTCGGTTTCATCGGCTTCGGCCAATGAGATGTGCCGCAAACTGGAAGATCGGGGCCTGGTTTCCTACCAGCCCTACAAAGGCGTCACGCTTACGCCCGATGGCGAAGCGATTGCCCAGCGCGTGATCAGTCGGCGCCGCCTCTGGATGGCCTTCCTGGTGCAGAGCCTGGGGATTGCGTCCGATGAAGCGGACGATCTGGCCTGTCGTCTGGAGCATGTCACCTCGGAGCATCTGGTCGAGGCGCTGGCCGCCTTCCTGTCCCGCTCTGCGCCGATATGCCCACCTGTGCCGCCGGCACTCACAAAAGCAGGTACAGAGTTGGATGTAGTGCGATCAACGCTATGCCCGCTCACGCTGCTACCGGCTGGTGCGTGCGGTCAGATTGTGACGATTACGACCAACGCCGGCCTGCAGGATCTCCTCATCGCTCAGGGTTTGCAGCCCGGCGTACTGGTTGAGGTGCTGACCATCGGCGTGCATGGTGCCCTGATTGTGCAGGTTGGTGAACAGCAGCTTACACTGGCACGTTCGCTGGCCGCACAGATCGAAGTTGAAGTTGCCGCATTCACAAACGGATCTCCGCTGCTGCGCTGTGCCGAGGAGATGTGCCGGGGGTTTCAGGCATGCCTGAATGGACATTCCCGACATTCCCTGCCGCCGACCTGTCCCCGACTGTTGTCCGATGGCCCGGAACCCTCCGGTTGATAGTTTTTCCATCCGACGCATGGTTGCGTCCCGCGCAAAGCCGCATCGCTGATTGAAATCTCCATGGTTTTACGAAAGGAGACCGCGTATGTCTACCGAAACAGCGCCCATAACGCTCAGTCACGTACCCATCGGCCAGTCGGCCACCATTGTGCGGGTTGGCGGTGAAGGTATGACCCGCCGCCGATTGCTGGACATGGGCCTGACGACCGGCGAAACGGTAACGGTTGAACGGGCTGCTCCGCTGGGTGATCCGATCGAGGTGCTGGTCAGAGGCTACCATCTCTCGCTGCGCAAACAGGAGGCCGGCCAGATTCTGGTTGAGGTGCAGCCATGAATGGTCGCCTGGATCGCCTGCTCACACTCAGCCTGGTCGCGCCCGGGCAGCGGGTGCGCGTGGTTGAGATTACCGCCGATCAGCCGGTCAGTCATCGCCTGCATGAGCTGGGTATTGTACGGGGCGCAACCCTCAGCGTTGTGCAGGATGACGGGGGCGCGCTGCTGATTGCCGTTGGAGATACGCGCCTGGGGTTGGCGCGGGGATTGGCGCACCGGGTGCGGGTGCTACTGGAAGAGGAGCATGCATGAAGACCAAGTTGACGATTGCACTGGCGGGCAACCCGAATGTCGGCAAGAGTACCATTTTCAATGCGCTGACCGGCTCGCGGCAGCATGTCGGGAACTGGCCGGGCAAGACCGTTGAGCAGAAAGCCGGAACCTTGAAGCTGGGCACGCAGCAGATCACCGTGATCGATCTGCCCGGTACCTACAGCCTGTCGGCCTATTCGCTGGAAGAGCAGATCGCCCGCGACTTTATCGTGATGAGTCGCCCCACCCTGGTGGTCAATGTGGTTGATGCCACTAACCTGGAACGCAACCTCTACCTGACGGCCCAACTGCTGGATATCGGCACGCCGCTGCTGATTGCGCTCAATATGCTGGATATCGCCCGCGAGCGTAGCCTGACCATTGATGCGGCCCAACTGGCGCGCGCGCTCAACGGGGTGCCGGTGGTGCCGATGGTCGCCAGCCAGGAGCAGGGTGTGGACAGCCTGAAACAGGCATTGTCGGCCACATTGAAGCAGATAACCGAGCCACATCCGGCGATTGAACTATCAGCCTGAAAGGAGACCTGCTGATGAGTCTCACCTTTTTTCCACCGCAGATCCGTCCGGTCGGTGTGAACTACGCGCCGGAGATTGAAGCGGCGATTGACCGGGTCAGCGCGGCGATTGTCGCCGTTCCCGCACTGCAGGCGGCCTATCCCGCGCGCTGGCTGGCGATCCAACTGCTGGAACAGGACACCAATCTGCGTGAGACGGTGCAGAACACCCCCGGCAGCGAGCTGGTCCTGCGCACGCTGGATGCGCAGTGCGAGCAGTTGCGTGCCCACTATGGCGATGAAGTCGATGTGATGCTGACCGACCAGCGCTACCGTTTTGTGCATCAACTGGTTGAGCGCGTGCTGACGCGGCCGGATGCTCCGGCGGCGACCTTCTCGGATCGGGTTGACCGGGTTGTCACCCACAAGTGGCTGGGCATTCCGATCTTCCTGGTGCTGATGTGGGTGGTGTTCAAGATAACGGCGGATGCCTCGGCTCCGTTTCTGGACTGGGTTGACGGGGTGATCAGTGGGCCGCTGACCAGTTGGGTGACGGTGCTGCTCGGCGCGCTGGGACTGGGGGGCACCTGGGTGGAGAGCCTGGCGGTTGATGGCATCATTGCCGGTGTGGGTGGGGTGCTGGTCTTTGTGCCGGTCTTGATGTCGCTCTACCTGGCGCTGGCGCTGCTGGAGGACTCCGGTTATATGGCCCGGGCCGCCTTTGTGATGGACCGACTGATGCGGATGCTGGGGCTGCATGGCAAGAGCTTCCTGCCGATGATTGTGGGGTTTGGCTGCAACGTCCCGGCGATCTATGCCACACGCACCCTGGAGAGCGAAAAAGACCGCATTCTTACCGGGTTGCTGGTGCCCTTTATGAGTTGTAGCGCGCGGCTGCCGGTCTATATTCTCCTGGCGGCGGTCTTCTTCCCGGCTTACGCCGGACTGGCGGTCTTCAGCATGTATCTGCTGGGCATTGTCGTTGCCATTATCCTTGGCATAATTTTAAAACAGACGCTATTCAGGGGCAAAGAACAGGTTCCATTTATTATGGAAATGCCGCCCTATCGACTGCCGACGCTCAAGGGTATCTGGTTCCATATGTGGGAGCGCACGTCCGCCTTTGTACGCAAAGCCTGGACGATCATTATGGCGACCAGTGTGGTTGTCTGGCTGCTGATTGCTATCCCGACCGACGGATCGGGCCGGTTTGCCGCCACCGATATCGACCAGAGCGTCTTTGCGCGCGTATCGGGAGCGGTTTCGCCGATCTTTGCGCCGCTGGGCTTTGATTCGTGGGAGTCGAGCGGGGCGCTGGTCACGGGCTTTGTGGCGAAAGAGGTCGTCATCAGCACGATGGGGCAGATCTATGGGCTCGAAGCCGCCGAGGAAGCCGCCGAGCCGACGACATTTGTCGCAGATCTGGGCATGATCGCCGGCAGCTTTGTCGGCGCAACGGTTGATACACTCAAGTCAATCCCGCTGATCGTGGGCATCAATCTGTTTGGGGAAGAGGCCGAGGAAGAGCCCACCGCCTTGATGGGGGCCATCCAGGTAGGCTTTGAAGAGTCGAGCGGCGGGCATGGTGCGCTGGCGGCGCTGGCATTTATGGTGTTTGTGCTGCTCTACACGCCCTGCATGGTGGCGGTGGCCGCCGCGCGGCAGGAGTTTGGCAATATCTGGATGTGGGTCAGCGTTATCGGCCAGTTTGTGCTGGCCTGGCTGGTGGCGCTGCTGGTATTCCAGGGCGGGCTGCTGCTAGGGCTGGGATAGCACGTATTCACATTCTCGTCTATAACCCTCCCACAGGTTATTCCAACTTTAGATTGATTTCAGCCTGTGGGAGGTGTAGGTGAACTGATCTAACCCTAATACCTTTCAAATAACCGGACTTACGCGGTCGTTGACCCGATAGAAGATTCCGCCTCCGGCAGGGTGGAAGAAACCATCCTTTGCCCACAAAAATTTTCATAAAGTGAAAATTTTTGTGGGCAAAGATAAAAATGTACCATGCTGCCGCAGGCGGAACCGTTCTGCATCGGAGCAAACGCCCGGTTTGCAAGGCTACCGCGCAGATTCTGCTATTTGCAAGGTATTGGAGCTAACCCACGTTACGCGGTCATTTGGTTGAAAGCAGATGTAGAGAACTCAGAACAAAAGAACAGAGAGCAGCACGGGTGGCGTACCGTGATGGGCTAACCGGTTTGTTCTCTGTTCTGTGTTTGTCTGTTCTTGCAATGGAGGACAAAATGCTCCATCAGGTATTGCAGGCGTTTGAAGCGGCGCGTGAACCGCTCAACTTGAACGATCTGGCGGCCCAACTGCAGGTCGATCCGGGCGCGCTTGACGGAATGATTGGCTACTGGATTCGCAAAGGTCGGTTGAGAGAGGTACAATCCGGTGGGAGTTGCTCGTGCGATTCATCTGGTCCATCCTGTGGCACCGGCGGCGGGTGCTGTTCTTTTACCGGGAAGATGCCGCGCACGATCATGCTTGTGCCGTCGGAGGAACGTGGAGGACATGCCGGCAGGTAATTGTTAGCACAAGTGAGGTAAAGAAACGGCCTATGCACATTCACCAACTGCAGCAGTGGCAGCACCAGCACCATTTTGCGCCGGATGCGCGGCAGGGCGAACGCAGTACCCGGATTGTCGTCGGGTTGACGTTCAGCATGATGGTGATCGAGATCACCGCCGGAATCCTGTCCGGCTCAATGGCGCTCCTGGCCGATGGCTGGCATATGGGCACGCATGTTGCGGCCCTGGGGATTACACTCTTTGCCTATAGTTATGCCCGCCGCCATGCCGACAACCCGCGCTACAGCTTTGGCACCGGCAAGGTCGGCGAGTTGGGTGGATTTGCCGGCGCTGTGGCTCTGGCAGTTGTGGCCCTGGTGATGCTGGTCGAGTCGGTGCAACGCTTCTTCACCGATGTGACGATCCACTTTCCGGAAGCGATTGCCGTAGCGGTCATCGGTCTGGCGGTCAATCTGTTCAGCGCGTTCCTGCTGCGCGACCATGATCATCACGCGCATGATCATGATCATGCACACCCGCACGCAGCGCATCAGCATGATCATAACCTGCGCGCGGCCTACCTGCATGTTCTGGCTGATGCACTGACCTCGCTGCTGGCAATTGTGGCGCTGGTGGCCGGGATGCTGCTGGGCTGGATCTGGATGGATGCCGCGATGGGGATTGTAGGCGCAGTCGTGATTACCCGCTGGTCATACGGTCTCCTGCGCGACACGAGCACCGTTCTGCTGGACAGCGATGTTGATCCGGCAACCGTTACCGCGATCCAGACGGCCATCGAAGCCGATGCGGATAACCGGGTGGTCGATCTGCATGTCTGGCGCGTTGGACCGCAGCACCTGGCGGCAATTGTGGCGGTGGTGACGCACTACCCCCAGCCGCCGGATCACTACAAGCAGCTTATCGCCAGGGTTGCCGACATCACGCATATGAGTGTCGAAGTGCATCACTGTCTGGGCGAGCCCTGTCTGCCGCAGCATCCACCCGCCTGATGTCCGGCGGGAGGCGGATATTGTGGTAGAGACGCGCTGTTGCGCGCCCGCAGGTTGTCCTCACGCGGGCGGATGGAGTTACGCGGTGCGCAGGCAAATCAGGTGTTTGCCGGGATAAATGGCCTGATTCACCTCCGGCAGGATGGTTGCCGGTGTGTCAGGAACTGTACTGTGCCGCATGACACTGGGTGGCCGACCATCCGGATGCGGCTCCGGCCGCGATCGAGCGGATCTTCACCGCCGCATGTGCCTATCTGCGCGTGCGCCTCACCTATGACCTGACCCGCCAGCATGTGCGTGGGCCTGCCATTCCAGACTGCGCGGAGGCGGCCGCTCCTGCGCTGATTCGGCCGGCTCCCGCCGTCTGGCACTGCCAGGGCGTTGATTACCTCGTCCGCATTACCGGCATTGCGGGCTATAGCCATGACGGGCAGGTTCTCTGTGCCCTGCGGCGTGCCCCACGGATCGTAGTTCGTCGTGGCGAGCACCGCACCCGCGTCATCGAGCGTTTGCCGCACGCTGCCGAGGGCATCGCCGACGTACCACGGGCCACCCAGGGCGCGCAGGCGCTCCTGGCCGGAGAGGTAGTTGGCGGTGCCATCACTGAGCACCTGAGAGAAAAAAGAATTCCGCTTATCCTGATGTGGAAATAACCGCTTTTATACTGTCTCTATCATTCATTGCAGCTTGAGCTTCATAGATGGCCTCCGTCGCTGCCGTGAATGGATCGGCGTAGAGCGCGAAATAGACCGCATGCGCAGCTCGTGCTTGCGCAAAGGCGCAAATATAAGCACCTTCATCTGCTTGACCGGCATCGACGGCATCCTGCACGTCCCATTGATTCTGATCCAGCCGTTCTACCAGTAACCCTAGCCGTTCGTGTAATGATACACTATCGTACTGTCCAATTTTCAATGCTTTCATTGCCTCATCGATGACCGGATCACGCACGCCGGTTCGTTCAAGCGCGAGGTTGCAAATGGTATAGGTAATATGCCGCAATTGTCGCGCAGATAGGTGTTGCAGTATCGCGGATAAACCGGGATCTATGAGGTCTAAGCGATTATCTGACATTAAGGTTGTCTCCTTGGGCTTGCAGTAACACCACCAGCATTGGTAATCCAGTTAACACAGGACGGGCAGTGGGGCCGTCCTGCCCCGACGGCAATGACCTTTTGTCCATTAGCTGTAGCCTCTTTGACAATCTTCTCCTCTGCATGACCTACACCAGCAACGACCGTTTCACCAGATTCGAGAGCTTGAGGCACTCCGGGCCGTAGATATGTTCCAGGTTCACTGCTCCCTATCAATACCTGTCTCGTTCCGTCTGGATTCTCAACAACGCCAGCGGACATAGTAATACGTCCTCGCGCCTTCGCAGGTACAGCTTGTTGCAGCTCTGTAGATCGACGATGGGCGATATCCGAAGGATGCGTATACAGATCTTTATTCGTATAAGAAAATTGTGCCATCCACACCAC
>DAOTUI010000189.1:0-1914 GCA_034437035.1 Chloroflexaceae bacterium | reverse complement strand
GATCTGGGATGTGCTTCTGACGCTGCTCTGTCTGTACGGCGCTTCACGCATCCGCCTGGAATTAGAACTGGGCAAAGATCTCGGCCTACAGCATGTGCAACTGCCCTGGCAGATCTATCTGTCGGTTGGGCTGATCTGGGTCGTAATTTTTTTGCTCCTCATTCCGCAACGCGCGTTGTTTGTCAGCAGTTTGATGGAGGCAACAGGTCGCCTCGTGGCCGCAGTGGCCCTGGCAAATCTTAGCTTTGCAGGGTTGCTCTACCTCTCTCTGCGTGATGTTTCGCGGTTGCAATTTATCTATTTTGCTATCGCGGATCTTATTGTACTCTTGCTTTTCCACCTGGTTGTGCGCTCGTATCTGCGCTTTCGTCATAGCAATGGCTGGCAGCGCCGCGTCTTACTGGTTGGTGGTGGAACAACAACGCACCAGTTGGTGCAGGAGTTTGCTCGTCGTCCTTGGGCCGGAGTTCGTGTGGTCGGATATACCAGTGATCAACCGGCAGTCGATGGTAGTTCTGTTCCCTGTTTGGGGACGGTTGATGCCACACCGCAGATTATCGCCGAGAGTCGGATTGCCGAGGTAATCTTTACGTTGCCACCGCAGCAGCAAGAACAGATTGTACGTCTCTCATTGCAATTACAGCAATATCCCGTTATGTTGCATATGGTGCCGGGGGTGTTAGACCTGACCTTTGCCCGTACGCCGGTTGCGACATTGGGGGGGGTTCCCCTGATTAGTCTGCGCGAGTCAGCGCTGAACGAGATGCAGCGTGTGTTCAAACGGTTATTTGATACGGTTGCCAGTGCCTTTTTGTTACTGTTGCTTTCACCACTTATGGTGGTTATTGCACTCTTGATCCGCATCGAGTCGCCTGGTCCGGTCTTTTTTCAACAGGAGCGGATCGGTGAGCATGGACGGCGCTTCAAAATGCTCAAGTTTCGCAGTATGTATCAGGATGCCGAGCAGCGCTGGTTGGAAGTAGCCCGGCGTGACGCGGATGGCCGACTTGTGCATAAAACCAATGATGACCCGCGCGTAACACGCATCGGGCGTAAACTGCGGCGTACCAGCCTTGACGAGTTGCCGCAGCTTATTAATGTTTTGCGTGGTGAGATGAGCCTGGTCGGTCCGCGTCCTGAAATGCCCTATATTGCGCTGGAGTATGAACCCTGGCAGTGGCAGCGCTTTCGTGTACCGCCAGGCATAACTGGTTGGTGGCAGGTGAATGGGCGTAGCGATAAACCTATGCATTTACATACTGAAGATGATCTCTATTATATTCAAAATTATTCATTCTGGCTTGATCTACGCATCCTCTTAAAAACGATTATTGTAGTATTGCATGGACACGGCGCATACTAGCGGTGCCCATCTGGGGCATACAACAGGAGCCTGTTGCCAGGCAAGTCGGCGATTTCTGATACGGTATCTACTGCCGCTGACGTTCTTGCATGGATTGCTTTATCTGGCACTGGTGCCACCCTGGCAACACTACGATGAGCCAACGCATTTCGAGTATGCACGTCTGGTTGCTCTGCTGGAACGCCGTCCGGAACGGAATGAAATTGATCGTGTGACCATGCGTGAGATTGCGGACTCAATGTACCGGTTTCGCTTCTGGTCTCCGGGTGTACGTCCGGATTTATCGGGACCACAGGGACCGGATATTGGCATAACGCAATTGGTACATCCCCCGCTCTACTATGCGCTGGCGGCTGTACCGGTGCGCCGGCTACGTTATCTATCGGTTGAAACCCAACTATACGCTACCCGGTTTGTTGCGCTTGGACTGTACTTGCTTGTCATTGTTGTGGCATGGCGTGTGTGTACCCTCCTTCTGCCGGACGATTATCTCAGTCAGGTAATGGTTCCACTGTTGATAATTGTCACCCCTGCGTTTAGTGACATGATGA
>DAOTUI010000188.1:0-15449 GCA_034437035.1 Chloroflexaceae bacterium | reverse complement strand
GTTACGCGGTCGGTTCCAAATCAGGTGTTCATCTGGATGAACGGCCCGATTCGCCTCCGGCAGGGCGGAAGATTCCCGATCTTTATCATAAAAAATTTGCACTCTGTGCAAATTTTTTATGATAAAGATCAAAAGAGTACCATGCTGCCGCAGGCGAAGCCGGCGTTCATTGGGTGAAACATCCGGTTTGTAGATCAACCGCGTAACTCCTGTAAGTTACGCCTCCGGCGTGATATCCAGGCTGTCACGCTGGAAATGTGATCTCCGATGACCGTTTCAGGCAGGTTCTAAGTTCCACTGGGAGGGATGACGCATTGCGTAGCGGACGGTAGGGCGGTATAATCCCCTCAACTTATACAAGTTACGCGGTGGGTACATCAATCGTCCGTAACCGGCCGTTTGCCCCGATACCGGCCGCTTCGCCTACGGGATTTTTCCCACCCTGCCGGCGGCTCAATGCGCTTTCGGGTCAGTGACCGCGTAACTTGGGTCATCTCATTATATCCAAATTGTAAGACGACAGAGAGAACATACCTTACCTGATGATGTCTTTACAAAAACTCCAGGGCAAAATCCTGGCATCAATCTTGCTGGGAATTGTAGTGCTTGTTGTGCTCAGCCTCTTCAGTGATCTGCAAGCGGTGGGCACCAGTTTCAGCAATTTTCGCTGGATTACCATTCCGGCGATTTTGAGTTTTACGCTGCTCAACTATCTGCTGCGCTGGTTCAAGTGGGACTACTATCTGCGGCGGCTGCATCTGGGTCAGGGCGTCAACTACCTCGACAGTAGCCTGATGTTTACCGCCGGGATGATTATGTCGGTAACGCCGGGAAAGATCGGCGAGGTCTTTAAATCCTACTTGCTGCGGCGGGTCAATGGCACGGCGGTCAGCGTCTCCGCACCGATTGTCCTGGCCGAGCGCCTGACGGACGGGTTGGCCATGCTGCTGCTGATGGCCCTGGGGTTAACGCTCTATCCACCCGCGCGTCCGCTCTTCGTTGTGCTGCTGGTTCTGAGCATTGTCGGCATCGCCGTGCTGCAGCATCGGCCCCTCTGTACGCGCCTGCTGGATCGGGTTGAACAACTGCCCCTGGGGCGCAAAGCTGCGCCCAGGCTCCGCAATGTTTACACCAGCACCCGGCAGTTGCTGGACTGGCGCATACTACTGATCGCAACCCTGCTCAGTTTTGTCTCCTGGGGATTTGAGTGTATCGCCTTCTACTATGTCCTCACAGGGTTGGGCCTGGAAGGAACGGCGTTGTTACTACTCCAGGCAACCTTTATCTTCGCCGCGAGTACGCTCTTCGGGCTCGTGTCGTTCCTGCCGGGCGGCCTGGGTGCGTCGGAGGTGAGCAGCGCGGGCCTGCTGATTGCCCTGCTGGGGGTGAGTGCCAGTGGCGCTACGGCTGCGACGATTATTATTCGCTTCTGTACACTCTGGTTTGGTGTCTCCCTGGGAATTGGCGCACTGATCTGGTTCAGTCATCGCTACCGGTCGGCCGAAGTGCTTGAGCCGGAGCAGGCTGTGCTATAATCGGCGCTATTCCGATAGCTACCATCTGTTTGCGAACCGAGGTTGATTCTGTTTGTAGCACTCGTGGAGAACGTGTGTATGACTTCTATTTTTTCGCGCATTGTGCAGGGTGAAATTCCTGCCGCCAAAATATACGAGGACGATCAGACGCTGGCTTTTCTGGATATTAATCCGGCCACACGGGGGCATGCCCTCGTCATCTGCAAAGAGGAACACCCGGATCTGCTGAGTGTTCCGCCCGACCTGCTGGCAGCAGTGGCGCAGACAACGCAAAAGGTTGCCCGCGCCATTACGGAGGCGCTCAAGCCGGATGGCTACAATGTGATGCAAAACAACGGTAGCGCCGCCGGTCAGGAGGTATTCCACTATCATGTGCATATTGTGCCCCGCTGGGAAGGGGATAACGCGATCCGCGCCTGGAAGCAGGGCACAGCCGATACGCAGGAGTTGCAAGAACTGGCGACACTCATCAGCCGACAGGTTCAGTAGGTTCAGTAGTTGAACAGGATGCGCCGAGGCAATGGATACGCACAGCCTCTTTGTTAAGACGGCCCGGCAGCACGGTTTTAGTGGTGAGGCTGCCCAGCGGGTGCTTGATTTTGTCGGGTCCAATCTAGCTGAACAGGGAAGTTCCCCGCAGGCGCAATTTTATGTCTATCGCACTGGCGGGGGCACGGGCGACGCAGCGGGTGGTGGTGAACGCTCCCGGATGTTGCTGGCGTTCCCCAGTGCTGATGCGGCGTTGGCATTTGCGCAGCACTATGGGTTAGGCCCCTCGCCACGCCTGTTGAGTATGCATATTGATCAGCTTCTTGCCATCCTGCTGCAGCGTCCGGCTATCGGTACGCTGCTTTTTGTCAACGAGTTGGTGGAAACTCCTCCGGGAAGGCATATACCTCCCGGTCTCCAATTGTATCGTTCGGTCGTGTTAACTATGTTACAAGGGAGGTAAGCCATGGGCAGCCGGTTTGACGAACTGCGGATCTTTTCCGGAAACGGAAATCTCGACCTGACCCACGCCATTTGTAATCGTGTGGGGGTACCATTGGGCGATGCGACGGTGACCCAGTTTGCGAACGAGAATATTTTTGTCAGACTGAATGAGAGTGTCCGCGAGAAGGATGTGTTTGTCGTTCAATCCCTCTGTCCCCCCCTGAGTGACCGGATTATGGAGTTGCTGATCATGCTCGATGCCTGCAAGCGCGCCTCGGCCGGTCGGGTCACTGCGATTATTCCCTACTATGCCTACAGCCGTACGGATAAAAAAGACCAGCCGAGGGTGCCGATTACCGCGCGTCTGCTGGCGGATATGATCCAGGTTGCCGGAGCGCACCAGGTGGTCACGATGGACCTGCATGCCGGGCAGATCCAGGGCTTCTTCAGTATTCCCGTGGATGAACTGAGTGCCATGTCCCTGCTGGTTGCCTACTTTGCCGAGAAGGGCTGGGATAATGCGATCATCGTTTCGCCGGATATGGGTTTTGCCAAGCGTGCCCGGAATTTTGCCGAACATCTTGGCGTGCCGCTGGCAATTGCCGAGAAGCGACGTATTCAGGATCTGGGGCGCGGCAACGGCGCAAGCTCGTCCCCCGATGTGATGAACCTGATTGGCGATGTTGTGGGCAAACGCTGCATTATCGTGGATGATGAAATTGCCACGGGCAAGTCAGTGCTGAAGGTTGCCAATCTGCTGCTTGAGCGGGGCGCGCGGGAAGTTTATGCCTGCTGTTCCCATTCGGTGCTGGCGGGTGATGCCGCGAAGCAGCTCCGTGACAGCCCGATCCGCGAGGTCGTCACGACCGATACGCTGCCCATTCCAGCCGAGAAGCGCTGGCCGGGACTGACCGTGTTGACGATTAGCAAGCTGCTGGCCGAGGTGATCCAGCGTATGCACAGCGGGATCTCAGTCGATGTTATTTTCCAGCGGCGCGGCCACCCGGCGTTGACGCTGGATTAAGCGCTCACCTGCGTTGCATGGATGTCTGGTCTTTGGGGCGCACCAGAGCGATGTAGCGAGGTGTGCCCGCGTTATCAGGTGAGGCGGAGGGGGTAGAGTGATGGATGCCGGATGTCACCCATCACCCGGTAGTCGCTGACTGTATCAGCCACCGGCACGCGCAACCGCCTGTACCAATGCACGGCGCGTGTAGACGTTAATCATCGCGCGGCGATACTCCTCCCCTGCGTGAATATCCCCCAGTACATCCATTGTGCTGCCGGACTGTGCCGCCGCCGCGACAATGGCTTCGGCTCCACCATCGCTGCCGACCAGGAGCGACTCGGCGGCGGGTTGCCGCTCGGCTCTGGCCCCCGCACCCGTGACGCCGATGCGTGCTGCTGTCACTTTGCCGCCGGCAAGTTTGACATAGGCCGCCACACCAACTACCGCATAGCGACTGGCCGGGTGGGGCAGTTTGACATAGGCCGCCCCCTCACCCGCGCCCAGGGTGGCGAACTCCACGCGTGTTAAGACCTCCTCCGGCTCAAGCGCAGTCATCAGCAGATCGACAAAGAAATCTTCAGCATTCAGCGTGCGCACACCATTCGGTCCCATCAGGCTGATCTGCGCATCAAGCGCCGGCATAACGGGGGGCCAGTCGGCGGCAGGATCGGCATGGGCGAGGGAGCCTCCCAGGGTGCCCCGGTTGCGCACCTGGATATCGCCAATCACTGCGGCGCACTCCGGCAAGATCGGGCAGGTGGTACGCAACGCATCGGAGGTTGCAATCATATGATGGGTCGTCAGCGCGCCAATGCTGACCCGGTCGGTGACAACAATGCCGCGCAGTTCGGCAATATTACCAATATCGATCAGGACACCCGGCGCAGCCAGGCGCAGTTTCATCGTCGGGAGGAGTGAGTGGCCCCCCGCGATGATTTTGGCCTCATCGCCATGCTGCTGGAGCAGGCGAACCGTCTCGGCGACACTCGTTGGTACAACATAGTCAAAGCCGGCGGGAATCATACGCTCTCCTCTGGAACACCGCTAAAATTCCTTACACTTCGGTTAGTTCAACCGGTTCAGGTTCCTCACCCCGAAGCTTCGCGGCCGCATACTGTACTGCGCGGACGATATTCTCATAGCCGGTGCAGCGGCAGAGGTTGCCCTCCAACCCATGCCGAACTTCGGTGTCGGTGGGGTTGGGGTTCTGCTGGAGCAGGTTGCATGCGGACAGGATCATACCCGGCGTACAGAAGCCACACTGGAGGCCATGCTGCTCCCAGAAGCCCTCCTGTAGCGGGTGAAGTTGACCATCCCGGGCCAGACCTTCGATGGTGGTAATGTCGGCGCTATTAGCCTGCACTGCCAGCATCGTACAGGATTTTACACTCATGCCGTCAACCAGAACGACGCAGGCACCACACTGGCTGGTATCACAGCCGATGTGCGTTCCGGTCAGGTTCAAATGGTCGCGCAGGTAGTTGACCAGCAGCGTGCGCGGCTCAACATCATCCTGATACTGCCGGTTGTTGACGGTGACGGAAATCTTTGTCACGGAGAACGTCCTCTGGTGAGAGCGGGTAGAGAACGGGAACCCGGCAACCGAGAAAAACCAGGGACAGGACCAGATATCATGTATTCTTTGTGCTTGATTTTCGCCCAAACAATAATCCGATCACAAACGCGGCTACGACCCAGAAGAGCCAGGGGCGTGCTTGCAGAAAATCGGTAAGGATGCCGCGTACAAGCCGGCTCTCAGAGAGGCGTTCCGCTTCCGGAACATTAATGGTGCGCCAGTCGAGAGGCGGGTGTGCTCCGGCCTGCGCCGGCAGGAGTGATCCGGGTGGGCCGGATGGGGTTGGGGCAGTCGGAGACGGTGTAGCTTCCGGGCCGGGAGCGACTGCCTGAACTGGTGCGGGCGGGGGCATGCTGTGGGCAGGCTCTGCCGATGCCGCATGACTATCCTCAGTTTCCGCACCCGCTTCCACCCCGGTATCTGCCGGGCGGGTGCGTGCTTCGATCTGCGCCGCCAGCGCCTTGAGGCTCTGGTTGATCAACGTCTTGGCCGCGCCATCCAGGAGGCGCTGCCCGACACTGGCAATCGTCCCGCCGACCTGCGCCTCGCCTCCATAGTCCATAATTGTCAGGACGGTGGTCTCTTCGCGCAGATCAACACTCCCTTCGCCCTTCAAAAAGCCGTTGCTCCCCTTGCCGTCAATCGTCAGCCGGTAATGGGCAGGCGGTTGCAGATCCTCGATGCGCACGCGCCCACTGTAGGTACCCTGAACGGCCTGCAGGCGGATGTTCAGAGTTGTTTCAAACTCGTGCTCGCCTACCTGTTCCAGTTTTTGACAGCCGGGAAGAACCCGCGCCAGTACTTCGGGGTCGTTCATGGCGGCCCAGACCTCTTCGCGTGGCGCGGCAAAATTATAGTTACCAGCGATCCTCACGCTGCGCTCCTTTCGTCAAGCAATGTGGGCAGACCGGCGCAGCCGTATGCCAGGATAAGAGTTTAGATGTTGCAAATCTTTTAATGGTTATTGGAGAGAGATATGAAGTCACAAACGCACCTTTGTCGTAAATTATCATACTCATACGCACCCGATTTGTCAAGGTTTTTGCACGATATTTGCACAGTCAGGTACTGAGAGATGCAGCCGAGATCCAACCGCGCTACCGCACTCTGTTGGTAGAACTCCAATAACAAATCCTAGATCCAGGGACGACAAATTACGCTTTCTTGCCGATCTTGCTGCTCCCTGCTATACTAAAAGCCTACCAGTGCTTTTAGTATAGCGCGGCGGTCATCTCCTTGTCATTGACACGCGTTACGCGGTGGGTCGGCAAACTGGGCATTTGAGCACAGTAATGGCCGGATTCGCCTGCGGCAGCATGGTACTCTTTTTATCTTTTTCATAAAAATGTTGCACACGGTGCAACATTTTTATGAAAAAGAATGGGATTTTCCACCCTGCCGGAGGCAAGATTTCCTTCCGGGTCAGTGACTGCGTAACGCGTGTCAGTAAGTGTCACCGATCCGTGCATTTTGTACACCGTCGTACAATCGTCAAATTTGTGGTACATTGGATGCACCGATAGACCCATGGCTGTGGTGGTCTGAACGATTCTACCAGGAAGAGACTCTGTTATGACAGCGACGCATCACGAGCAGACGCTCGATTCGACCGCATTTGTTCCCGCTGAGACGACGACCTATTTTAACCGTGAGTTGAGCTGGATCGAGTTCAACCGGCGCGTGATGGCCGAGGCGTTTAACCAGCGTGCGCCTCTGCTGGAGCGGGTCAAGTTCCTGGCGATCTTTGCCGCAAACCTGGATGAGTTCTTTATGATCCGGGTGAGTGGTATTAAGCAGCAGATTGCCGCCGGGGTGCAGAAGCGTACGCCTGACGGCCTGACGCCGAGCGAGCAACTGGCCGCAATTCGCAACAAACTGCTGCCGCTGCACGAAGACGAACGCGGCCTGCTGATTGAGGATCTGCTACCTAATCTGGCGCAGCAGGGTATTTACATTCTTAACTATGATCAACTGAACCCGGCCCAGTGCGAGTTTCTCGCGGACTATTTTGATCGCCATATTTTTCCGGTCCTGACACCCCTGGCGGCCGATAGCAGCCGTCCCTTTCCCCATATTTCGAACCTCAGTCTGAACCTGGCGGTGGTGATCCAGGATGAAGCAGAAGGTGAGTTGTTTGCGCGGGTCAAGGTGCCGGAAGTGTTGCCGCGCCTGGTACCGCTGCCAACCGAACTGGCCGATGGCATGGGCGAGATACCCGCGGGCCGCCGGCACTATTTTATCTGGATTGAGCAGGTGATTGCGGCTTATGTCGAGGCGCTCTTTCCGGGAATCGAAGTCGTGGAGGCCTATCCTTTCCGTGTTATCCGTAACGCTGATGTGGAGATTGCCGAAGATGAGGCCGAAGATCTGCTGCGCACGATTGAACAGGGGGTGCGCCAGCGGCGCTTTGGTGAAGTGGTGCGGATTAACGTGGACGATACCATGCCGGAGCGGATCTGCCAATTGCTGATGAAGAATATGGGCATCGAAGCGCATGACCTCTACGCGGTGCGTGGCCCGCTGGGGCTGTCTACGCTGATGGATCTGACCGGGCTTGATCGGCCTGACCTGAAAAACTCACCGCACTACCCGGAGATCCCGCCCCCGCTGCGCGGCCATGTCGATATTTTCGCGGCGATCCGCCAGCATGATATTCTGCTGCACCATCCGTATGACTCGTTTGCGCCGATTGTCGATTTTATTCAGACGGCGGCGAATGATCCGGATGTTCTGGCGATCAAGCAGACGCTCTACCGGGTGGGGAGTAACTCGCCGATTGTGCGGGCGTTGATGCATGCGCGGGAAGAGGGGAAGCAGGTGGCGGTGCTGGTTGAACTGAAGGCGCGCTTTGATGAGGAGAACAATATTATCTGGGCCAAAGCACTGGAGCGGGCGGGTGTGCATGTGGTGTATGGTCTGCTCGGCTTGAAAACCCATTCGAAGCTGGCGCTGGTGGTGCGTAAAGAGCATGATGGTATCCGGCGCTATGTGCATATGGGTACCGGCAACTATAATGCCGGCACCGCGCGGCTCTACACCGATATTGGTCTGCTGACCTGTCGCCCGGACCTGGGAGCCGATGTCTCCGATCTATTTAATTTCCTGACGGGCTACAGCCGCCAGCGCAACTATCGCAAATTGCTGGTCGCGCCCGTGAACCTGCGGGAACACCTTACGGGCCTGATTGAACGGGAGACGCAGCAGCAGCAACAGCATGGCAACGGACGATTAATCTTCAAGATGAACTCGCTGGTGGACCCGCGTATCATCGACGCGCTCTACCGGGCATCGCAGGCCGGGGTGCGGATTGATCTGATTGTGCGGGGCATGTGCCGGCTCAAGCCGGGCGTAGTCGGTCTGAGCGAAACAATCAGCGTACGCAGCATTATTGGTCGCTTCCTGGAACATAGCCGGATCTACTATTTCCACAATAATGGGCAGGAAGAGACCTACCTGGGTAGCGCCGATATTATGGAGCGCAATCTTGACCGGCGTGTCGAGCAGATTTTTCCGCTGGAAGAGCCCGGTCTGCTGCGGCATGTGCGCGATGATCTGCTGGAAATCTATCTGCGCGATAATACCTGCGCCTGGATTTTGCAACCTGATGGGAGTTATGTCAGACTATCCCCCGAGCCGGGCGCGGAAATGATCAACAGTCAAGATCCGGAAGTGATGCGGTTTAATCAGGGGCACGAGGAGGATCTGTAGCGCATGCGGCTGTTTATTGCGCTAAAGTTGCCGACGGATGTCCGTGATGAACTGGCTGCGGTCCAGCAGCGGCTCCGGCACACGGAGGCGCATCCGGTCAAGTGGGTTGCGCCGCAGTCGATCCATCTGACGTTGCAATTTCTCGGCGAAGTTCCGGAAGCGCAACTCCCCGCGATCCTGCAGGCATTGGAAGCGGTGCGCACCACGGCAGCGCAACGCTCACCGTTGCGGTTGGCGGAGGCGGGCGCATTTCCCAATCTGCGCCGGCCGCAAACGCTCTGGGTGGGCATCGCCGGTGAGTTGGAAGGGTTGACCCGCCTGCACCAGGCGGTGATCGCGGCGACGGAGCCGCTGGGATTTCAGCTCGAAACGCGCCCCTTTCGCGCGCATCTTACGCTGGGCCGGGTGCGCCGGGAAGCTACTCCCGCACAGCGCGTCGCCCTCGGTACAGCACTTGGTTCCCTATCACCACCCCGATCAGTCACCTGGCAGAGTGGGCATCCGCTCCTCTTCAGAAGCACGCTAACGCCTACGGGTTCGATCTACACGGAACTGGGGCCGGCATAGCCGCGTGCGTCGGTTTTCATCCACTTCTCACCGTTTCTCTTCTATCTTATGGTAGACTGATGCATAGTTCCCGCTGCTCAGGTCTGCTGCTGCGCTGCGTAGACATGAGCGCTCAGGGATATGTGGATGTAGCCCGATGTTAAGTAACACAAGTTACGCGGTCCCTGATTCGGAAGAACATTTCGCCTCCGGCAGGGCGGAAGATTCCCTTCTTTTTCACGAAAATGTTGCACCGGGTGCAACATTTTCGTGAAAAAGATCCATAAAGTACCATGCTGTCGCAGGCAAAGCCAGCCTTTATTGGGCGCAAACGCCCAGTTTGCTCACCCACCGCGTAACTCGTGTAAGTAACAGGAGTTACGCGGTCGGTTCCAAACCAGGCGTCTGCCTGGACAACTGGCCCGATGCGCCTCCGGCATGGTGGAATCAAAAAAGTACCATGCTGCCGCAGGCGAAATACGCCTTTATTGGGCGCAAACGCCCAGTTTGCTCGCCCACCGCGTAACTCGTGTAAGTAAGGATTGGTCCATGTATCTGCTACGAAAGATAGCACTGATTCTGGTTGTGCTCGTGCTCTTCTGGCCGGTCACCGCCAATGCCCAGGACGAAGACTGGCGCGATCTTGCGACTGACTATTTTGTGATCCTCTACACGCCCGAAGAGAATGATACGGCCCAGGAGTATGCCGGTTTTGTCGATGATATTTATGAGGAGTTGGCGGCGGTGTTTAACCACCGCACCGCGGCCCCGCTTACGCTGCGGCTCTACCCGACGATGGAGAGTTACCACGCGGTCAACCCGCTGGCGCGGAATATGCCCGGCGTTGTGGCCCACGCCGACTTTCGCAAGCGCGAACTGGTGGTGGTGCTGACCCAGACGGCGGGTCAGTCCTTTGAAGGGGTACAGAATAATGTACGGCATGAGTTGACCCATATTATCGCCGCCGATCTGAGCGACAACCGCCTCAACACCGGCTTCCAGGAAGGGATCGCCCAGTATGTCGAAATCCCGACGGATGAACTGAATGCCAAGATCAACGCGCTACGCATTATGCGCGATCAGGGGCGGCTGCTCGCCTGGAGCGATTTTGAAGATCGAGATATGATCTATGGCAAACCCGAAATCGGCTACCCGCAGACGCTCTCCTCCGTGGCCTTTCTGATCGAGGAGTATGGCTTCGGCAAGTTCCGCGAGTTCCTGACGATCACTGCGCGCAGCAGCGGCTACCGCTCGGCGCTGGAGCGGGCCTACGACATCTCCCCCGCCGATCTGGAGACGCAGTGGCGGGATTGGCTGCCGTCGTATATTACGGAAGGCTACCGGCAGAGTTCACTGACCGGCTATGATATGAACTACCCGCGTCAACTGCTGCAACAGGGGCGCTATACCGAGGCCCAGGAAGAACTGGAGCATGCTGTCGAGATCCTGAATGCGAGTGTCGAAGGTGTGCCGGATACGCAGCAGCAGCAGGTTTTTGCCGAGGCTGAGGAACTGCGGACAGCGATTCAGCAGGGGCAGCAGGCCGAACAACTGGCCGGCGAGGCGCGTAGCGCGCTGGAAGCAGGCGACTACCCGCGGGCAGCCCAACTGGTTGAGCAGGCGCAGGCGCTCTATGCCGGGATTGGTGACGCGCGTCAGGATGAGGTGTTGCGTACCTATGCCGACCGGGCCGCGCGCGGCGTACGCGCCGAGACGCAACTGGCGCAGGCCGGTAGTCTGGTACAGACCCTGCGCCTGCCCCAGGCCCGCCGGGCGGCTGATACCGCCGCTGTTGATTTTGCGGCTCTGGGCGACAACCAGGGGCTGGAACAGGCGCTCAATCTGCGCAGTTCCCTCGACTGGTGGCAGCGTCTGCTCGGTACGCTGCTGGTGGTGCTGGGTGTGGTTGGCGTCACCGCCAGCCTGCTGAGTGGGTTCTACCGGCAGGAACGCGAAGTCTGGTAATCGGGTGAGGTGGAGTGATGCACGCAGGGGCGCAGCCAGGCTGCGCCCCTTTCGTTGTATACGGTGGCGTATCGCCCTATACCAGTTTGCCGGCAAACCAGCAATCAACCGGAACGTGCGCAACGGGCGTAGCGGCGGCACGTTCCCGTTCAGCATCTCTGCGTCCGCTGTGTTCGCTGTGGCTATGACAACAAATCAGTATTACTCCTGTGGGTAGCGCTCGTGTCCCGGCACGGGATAGCGGGCACACAGTTCGCGGACCTCATCGGCGATGCGGCTCTGGAGGCTCTGGTCGTCACTCGTTTCCAGCACCTGCACGATCCAGGCAGCGATCTGCTCCATCTCCGTCACACCCATTCCCCGCGTTGTCACCGCCGGGGTACCGATGCGAATACCGCTGGTCTTCATCGGCGGTTGCCGGTCGTTGGGAATGGCATTCTTGTTGACGGTCAACCCGGCCCGGTCAAGCGCCTTCTCCGCCTGCGCGCCGGTAATGCCCAGCGGCGTCAGGTCTACCAGCATCAGATGGTTGTCGGTCCCATCGCTGATCAGCTTGAGCCCCCGCTCTATGAGTCCGGTTGCCAGCGCCTGGGCATTGGCGCGAATACGCCGGGCATACTCCTTAAACTCCGGCTGCAACGCCTCACCAAAGGCTACCGCCTTGGCTGCGATAACATGCATCAGCGGGCCGCCCTGGGTGCCGGGGAAGACGCTACTGTTGATCGCTTTGGCATACTCAGCATCGCTCATGATCATCCCACCGCGCGGGCCACGCAGGGTTTTGTGAGTGGTCGTCGTTACGATCTGCGCATGGCCGACCGGCGAGGGATGTTCGCCCGCCGCTACCAGTCCGGCGGTATGCGCAATATCGGCCATCAGCAGCGCGCCAACCTCGTCGGCAATCGCCCGCAGACGGTCAAAATGGATGATGCGCGGGTAGGCACTTGCGCCGGAAGTGATCAGTTTGGGCTGAACCTTGCGGGCAATACGGGCAACTTCATCATAGTCAATCCGGCCTGTCTCCGGGTCCACACCGTAGAAGTGGGTTTCGTACCACTTCCCACTAAAGTTGACCGGGCTACCGTGCGTCAGATGTCCGCCCTGATCCAGGCGCATCCCCAGGAAGCTGTCGCCTGGCTTGAGCAGCGCGGTAAAGACGGCAATGTTCGCCTGCGCCCCACTGTGTGGCTGCACATTGGCGGCCTGCGCCCCAAACAGCTTGAGCGCGCGCTCAATGGCATGCCGCTCGGCCACGTCAACATATTCGCAGCCGCCATAGTAGCGCTTGCCCGGCAGCCCCTCGGCATACTTATTCGTCAGGACAGAGCCCTGCGCTTCCAGTACGGCCTGGCTGACATAGTTCTCGCTGGCGATCAACTCCAGTCCGTTGCGCTGCCGTCGGGACTCATGGGCAATGGCCTGGGCAATTTCCGGGTCGGTGCGGAAAAGCGTATCTAGCATTCATTCACCTCGGTTTCGTAATCTGTAGTCCGTAGTCCGTAGTCCGTAGTCCGTAATCTGTAATTCGCAGATATGATAACAGTGTTCGCAGGTTGTAGACACTGGTTGGTACTATTCCTGATCTACAAACAGATATTGCATGAAATAACCATTATGATACCGTCACCCGGTTGCGGGCAACGGTATCGCTGCCTGGTGGAAGTGCTGCGGTTTGCGCGGGAACTTTTGCCCGGAGCGCAAACCGCACTATGCAAACTTAGCTCACCGACTCGCCCGGCTTGAGGGGAATAACCTGCGAGGTGACATTAAACTCTTTGCAGGCCTCCTGCAACGCTTCGGGCGTCCCCGTCAGCAGCGGGAAGGTGCCCCAGTGCTCGCCAATCACATACGGGGAGCGCAACAGTTTGAGCGCATAGGCGGCCTGGCGCGGGTCCATCGTAAAGTGATCGCCAATCGGCAAGATCGACAGATCCGGCTGGTAGAGATCGCCAATAATCAGCATATCGTAGGTAACGCAGGTGTCACCTGAGTGATAAACGGTAAAGCCGTTGGAGAAGCGAAACACATAGCCGGCTGCGTCACCCATCGGGATAATCGTTCCATTCTCGGTGAAGGTGCTGCTATGCTGCGCGGCGGTCATCGTCGCCTTGATGCCGGCCACCTCAACCGTACCGCCCTTATTGTAGCCGACAATTTTATCCTCGGCGATACCTTTGCCCTGCAGCCAGGACGTCAGATCGAACTGGCAGACGACCTGCGCGCCGGTTTCGGTTGCAATGCCAATCAGGTCGTTGACATGATCAAAATGACCATGGGTGATAAAAATAGCATCCAGACCTTCGCGGGCTTTGGGCTTCCACTCATCGGGGCAGGAGGGATTTGAGTCTACCCAGGCATCGATCAACACTTTCTTGCCCTCGGGGGTGACAATATGAAAGGTAGCGTGACCCAGCCAGCTTATGGTTATATTCTTGCCCAGCGTTGCCATACACAAACCTCCTTCTTATTCTGTACAACTATCTCTTCCAGGGCAGAAATGCCCAGAGTAACGTCCGTTACTGGTTCTCCCAAACCGTATGACCTGTTTGTGTGACCATATTCTAGTGATACAATGCGGTGTGGTTATTAGGTAAGCCACACTATGGTCATATGAGAAGGAGTGGAACGAATGAGTGCAACGAATCAGCCGTCTCAAATCATTGTTCAGCAGCAGGATGTCGTACGCTGGCTCACATTCTCCGGCTTCTGGGGCTTTGTCTTCTACCTGCTGGCCTGTGCCGGAATCGCCGGCAGTCAGCGCCGCCGGCCGGTATGTATCCACCGGCAGTCCGCCCTGGTCAGCCTGGGTATCCATCTGGGTGTCTTTGTCGGCGGTGGTTCGCTCTTCAGCGCGCTCTCCTCGCTGGTACGCCGCCAGAGTACCACGACCCTCTCCCGTGAGCGGATAGAGCAGGGTTCTTACGAGGGTTCCATTCCGCTGCAGGCATTAAGCGGCGGCATTGGCTCACTATTGCCCTTTGCGCTGACCGTCGGTAGCATGCGCGCCGCCGAACAGATTACCGGCAAACCAGTCTTCGCCGATGCTGATGGAATTGATTGGACCCGTGCAGCCGGAACCACGGCGCTCTTGAGCGGACTGACGGCCCTGGCTGTCAGCCGGATTGCCGGGTGGATCGTGAGTGATGCGCGTGCTGTCTTTACCCGCCAACGGTCAGTATAGCATACGTTGCGCCGACATCACAATTGCCGGGCCGCCGCGACAGCAGGATCGTCAACCCCCGAATGTCGTCCACATCCGGCGACATTCGGGGTTGGTATGCTGTGGGGTATGCGAGAGGTTTTTGTTCAGTATCGTTCTGTTACCGGAGTTATGCGGTCGTTGACCCGGCAGGAGATTCTGCCTCCGGCAGGGTGGAAGAAACCAGCTTTTTTCCCAAAAATGTTGCACACGGTGCAACTTTTTGGGAAAAAGATAAAAAAAGTACCATGCTACCGCAGGCGAATCCGGCCGTTCATCCAAACAAACACCTGGTTTGGAACCTACCGCGTAAGTCGTGTCACATTACACGCGTTACGCGGTCCTCCACGGTAAGGTGTTCTTCGCCTCCGGCAGGGCGGAAGATACTAGTTTTTTTTCCAAAAATGTTGCACGCTGTGCAACATTTTTATCAAAAAGCTACATAATGTACCATGCTGCTGCAGGGCTGCCGCAGGCGAATCCGGCGTTCGAGTCCGGCACCAGGCTGAAATTGGCTGCACCGCGCACGTCCTGTCACATTACACGCGTTACGCGGTCCCTGACCAGGCAGGTCATTCCGCCTCCGGCAGGGTGGTACCGGACATCCTTTTTGGAGAAAAAGTGGCTCGGAGCGCCACTTTTTCTCCAAAAAGATCGAAATTGAACCAGCTTTTTCCCAAAAATGTTGCTCACAGAGCAACATTTTTGGGAAAAAGACAAAAAAGTACCATGCTGCCGCAGGCGAATCCGGCTTCCATCGGGTGAAACGTCCGGTTTGAATGTCAACCGCATAACTCGTGTCAAATTACAGCACCACGTTAAACAGCAGAATAAGAATGATGGTACCGATCAGTCAACTACCCAGGGCTAGAAGCACCTGGGCTTGTGCCTCAGCCTGAAGGCTGGACACCATAGGCTGGTTGACCGCAGCCCGGTAGGAGATATTCTGAGCAGCATTGACATCAGCAGGAGTCGTAT
>DAOTUI010000187.1:0-6029 GCA_034437035.1 Chloroflexaceae bacterium | reverse complement strand
TGGCGGGTCACCCACAGTTCGCCAAAATATGGGGGTATACCGCCAGGCATTGCATTGTATTGCATTTCTGCTATAATGATGCTGGCTGTAAGAACAAGATGTATCGTGTACGGAATATTATTATGAAGTACTACTCTTTGAGGATCTGGTTTTCGTGTATCTCTTTACTCTTCTTGACGATTTTTATTACTCCGGAACGCACAGGACAAGCCCAAGTATCACTCCAATTTACTGCCACTCCTGCATTTGAAGGAAACTATGTTCCAGGAACCTGGCTTCCACTGCGGATATCCCTAATTAACAATGGCTCATCATTAAATGCCTTGCTCGTGGCAACACTTCCGAACAATCCGAATCGCTACACTCTTCCTGTCGATCTTGCTACAGGCGCACAGAAGATCGTTACACTCTATGTGGCAATGGAAACGGAAACGCGGAAAATACAGGTCAGTATCGAAAATAATGGTGTTTCAGTAGCCAGACAAGATGTGGAGGTACGCCCTCGTCCAGATGAACGACTGTTCGGTATCACCAGCAGACAACCGCTTGTTATCTCGCTACCTCGTCGCCAGGATCTAGAACAACTCCCATTCACACTCGTTGATCTACCTCCGTCGTTGATTCCCGCTCACTCAGAGGGGTTAGATAGCCTGACGCTGCTTATGATATCAGATATAACCAGTGAAATGTTAACTCAAGAGCAGCAACAAACTCTCGTAGAATGGACGGTAGCCGGTGGTCATCTTATCATTGGAGGAGGTTTAACAGCCGAGAATACATTAACTGCTCTCCCGAAACCATTGCGTATCGTGACACTTGACGGCACAGTTGATCTAAATACAGATAGCCTTTCTGAATTAGTTGAAGCACCTGGCCCTGATGTTCTGCCCGGCGTTAAACTTAAACCGCTTCCAGGAACACGATATACCGGATCACCGGAAGCGCCTTTATGGGTACAACGCGAACTGGGTGATGGCATGATTACACAACTGGCATTCAATCCAGGTTTCGACATATTGAACACCTGGGCCGCCGCTCCTATCTTCTGGGACCATCTTTTGCAGCCAGCTACCATGATACCTGGTCCATTCGGTTTTGAAACGAACGCCGATCATATCAGCGAACAGACTCTGACTGCCGCGTTGAGTAATCTGCCAGCTATTCAATTACCACGTTCCAGGATACTGTTCGCAGCTCTGGTGTTTTACGTGATTCTCATTGGGCCAGGAATTGCGTTGGTATTACGGCGGATGGACCAGGAGGTGCTTGGATGGATCGTTCTGCCAGTTGTAGCACTCACTGCGACCGCATTGAGCTTGGGGGGAGCATACGCTCTGCGCGCCAATCAGCAGATCATCTCGCAGATTAGTCTGATTGAGCAGCATAATATAGAACGGACTCGTATACGTACCTTTGTCGGGATGCTTTCACCCCAGGATACGACTTTCAATGTGCAGGTAGCAGACGATGTACTTGTAAGACCGTTGTATGCAACCAGTGGTTTATATGGTTCTGTTGATGGTGTAACCAGCGACTTTGTGCAGCAATCCGATATGTTTCAGGTAATGATAACCCGCTGGAATCTTCAAGGTTTTATGGCGGAAAGCCGGTCTGATTTTTCTGCCCTTGACGCACAAATCTTACTGAGCAATAATGGCATTCAAATACAGATACATAACACTACAGAACAAACAATACGTGATGCCGTTGTTGTTCATGGCGAAAAATTGATACGGATAGGCAATCTTTCTCCGAGACAAAAACAGACGATAGATTGGCTCCCAGTTGATATTTCAAATGAAGATCAAGTTCGCCTCGGTACACCACTTAGTTATCTTGTTCTTAAGGAACCATTGGATGCAGCGCGTAAACCCGGTGGTGTACCCGATCGTCGTGTACTCATACGTGAGGCTCTGCTCAATGCCGCTGTGATGAAAAGTACAAGTAAGACTGATGAAGGTCCATTTGTGTTTGCATGGCTGGAACAAAATCCTTTACCAGTGCATATCGCTGCACCCAATGCGGCCACACAACAGATGAATCTCCTGGTAGTGCGACCAACCATCAGTGGCAGAGGGGCTGTCAGTTTACCTACCGGTTGGTTACGACCTGACCCTGACATCGCAGGGTATGCTAACTGTTTTGGACGTGAAGGAGCGGGCATATCAATTCAACCTGTACCAGTTACAGTTACATTGCAACTGCCCAACGATCTGGCAGCACTGCAAACGAGCGCGCTGACTCTAACCCTGACGAGCGAACGTGACTGGCCAAATGTTGGTGTTACAACAGAACTATTTAACTGGCAACAGCAGCGCTGGGTTGAGTTTGACTTTGACGGGCCCGGCAATCTACGGGTGCCGGAGCCGGCACCCTTCATGCAAAACGGTCAGGTGCGCCTGCGGCTGGATGGTCGTATCGGTGAAGCTGCCTGCCTGTTTGCCCGCGCCCAACTGACCGGGGTGCTGCCATGAAAATGCCGCTGATGCCGATTCTCTTCAAGGAGTTTTGCACACAACTACGCGGCAACCGCGCGGCACTGCTACTGACTTTCTATGTTGGCCTGTTACTGATTGCCCTCGGTCTGCTCTATCGCTCGGTCGTTGGGCAGGTCGATTTTGGCACGCCACTAGTCAGTGCCCAAATTGGGCAGGCGCTATTTACCGGACTGGCACTGGCAACGCAGGGGCTGACGGTCTACCTGGCACCGGCAACAACCGTAAATGCAATTAGTAGTGAGCACGAGCGGCGAACATTTGATATGCTGCTGAAAACACCGCTTTCGGCCTCCCAGGTGCTGCTGGGCAAACTGTTGGTAGCACTGGCATTTGTCCTGCTGCTACTGGTAGCCGCATTGCCGCTCTTCAGCATTGTGGTGCTGTTTGGTGGCGTCGAATTGCGGGATATTTCCCGGGTGCTTATCACGGTACTGCTATCAGCAATTATGGGCAGTTTGCTGGGGTTGTTCTGCTCGGTGGTGACGCGCCAGACCTACGCGGCCACCCTGATCTGCTATGCGATTCTTACGGCAGTTATCGGTGGGACGCTTTTTGCGGCCAACTTGTGGAGCATTACCCATAGCATGCAACCGGCTCCCCCGGAGTATGTTCTGATCAACCCCCTTTCCGCAGTCGCCTCTGCGCTGGTGAGTGTGCGCCCACCCGAAGTCATTACAACCGGAACGCTGCGACCGCTGGCGATGCTCAGCCTGCTGACACAGGGCACGATCATCCGTAGTGGTAGCGATGTCACTGTCCTCCCGCTCTACCGAGCTACCTGGTTGCTCTATGGCGGTATCACCCTGCTGCTCTTCTGGGCAAGCCTTTATGCCGTCCAACCACGACGGCGATGGCGTGTGAGCCGGATCGATGCCGTGCTACTGTTGCTCTTCCTGGGCTATCTCGGTATTGCCTGGTTGAGCCGCAACTGGTGGCTGTCAGGGCTGGTTCTTATCGAAGCCGATCAGTCAGCGATGTCTGTATTACAGGACTGAAGAAGCTTTCGCCTAAGCCAGGGTGGAACCGGACAAATGTCCAGGTTGCGCAGCCACGCGTAAGTCCTACAATTCATCCGAATTACGCAGTTCCAGGTTTACCCATTATCTTCTCTCTACGATAAGCAAGCAAAAAAGCAGCTCTTATATTAACCACCATTACTTGCCTGTATTTACCCGATAAACAATAACATCCGCTTGCTCATACACCTTCTCAAATCGGTCAACATCTGTGAATATTTCAGGTGTTAGTGGCCCTGCGTGCTCCGTCAGATAGATGTGGGAGATCCGCTCCCGGTCAATAAGTTCATAAAGCTGTTCTTTCTGACCAGGCTGGCTATGATCAAATTCGCGGATAAATGTTGTACGTTCCCGCACCTGCTGCACATAATCCGGCAATCCGTAGGTAAAGAGAACTGGGGGAGTGCTGGTCCAGCGTCCGGTCAGTGGCATCAGCCACCAGCCACCATCGGCTCCCCGCTCAGCCGTAGAGAGCCAGGAGGCTGCGTTGATCAGAAACCGCGCATCTTCCGGTGTATTCTCGGCAATCCACTCTATCGCCGGCACCTCGGCAGGCGTGACAAACACTGTCACCGGGTTGATAACAGTCCGCAGGTTCCAGGCTCCCCAGACGGCAAAACCGCTCAACAGCATAAACAGCAGCACAGGCGACAGAAACTTCGGCCAGCGGGGGAGTATCGGTATCGCCTGAAAATGCAGTGTTGCCGCATGTGCCCCGGTCGGATACTGCGAGAACGTAGTCTGTGACAGTCGCATCACCCAGTCCACAAACATACAGGCTCCCCCGGCAATCAGCATGCCGGCAGGAATAAACAGGCTGATAACGACGGTATCATTGGTAATCAGCCAGAAGTATGGAATTTGCACAAAGACTGGATTTACCAGCATTAACCCGCCGCCACTCGCAACCAGCAACCAGCGGCGCTGCTGTTGACCCCAGAGCACCAGGAGTAGTCCGGAAGGAGGCAGAATATAACTGATCAGCCAGGGATTTGCTACGATAAGCAATGCACAAACCCATCCTACCTGTACAATAACAACCCGTGAACGCCGGGCTATGCCCCAACCGGCCGCAAACAGAGCCAGCGCAAACAACCAGCGATTCTGTCCGGCCCACAGTAAGCCCATATTTACGGCATTATAGTTGCCCCCACCGACCAGACTCTCGGGTTGGTCAACGGCCGGCAGCAATGTGTGCGATACAACAACCCACAACCAGGGCAAGGCTAACGCCAGCGACAGGCCGGCCATCCCTACAGCCGACCAGAGACGCGACCGCACCCGCCTCCACGACTGGTCAACCGTCCAGACCAGACCAACAACGGCCAGCAGACAGAGCGTGAAAATAATAACCCGGAAATGAATAATACTCAGTCCTGCGAGTAACAGAGCTACGCTGCCCCACCAGCGCCGCGAAGACGTTTGTAGCGCCATATGCCAGGTTATCGCTATGGCCGGGAGTAATAACAACCCCATAAGTTGCGTGTAACGGCCCCAACTCACATAAAAAGCCGGCATAATTGAGATCAGACCCACGACCAGGGCCGCAACCAGGGCCGCCACTGGTCGTCGCCAGAGATATGCTGCCAGCGCCGCACATGTCAGCACATGCAGGGCATTGAGAATCTGCCCCTCCCAGAGCATAACCTGGGGTAACGTCAGACCCGAGAGGTTCATCACAGTCGCCGTAAATGCATGGTATCCCCAGTGATAGGGCAAACTATCAATTGGAAGATATGGCTGAAGCGAGTAGGGAGCCTGCCCGGTTTCGGCTGCCACCCGGATCAACAACGCATGATGCACCGAGTCAACCCATGCGGGCAGAACCAGATCCTGAATCTGCTGAAAGCGGGTCCAGAATGTTAGCCCCAGGATACCCAGAAACGGGAAGACCCACCAGTGCGCAACAGCCGACGCGGGATGCTCCCGCCGCTGCCGATCATACGCTGCCGCATCATGCCAGCCTGCCCAGAGAACACCGCCAGCACAGGCAAGGGTCAAACTCACCAGGATCGGCGGTGTCAACGCCAGACCGACCAGCGTCGTCCACTGGTACAGGAGGGCGATCAGGCTGAGACTCAAACCTAGCCAGAGAGCGGGACGTACCAGCGCGGGCAGTGGTAGCGCATGCGGAAACGTCCGCTCAACCAGGTAGCCCGGCCCGAACAGCAGCAAGGGTAAAATAACCAGGAATTGCCCCATAGGTCCGGCAAACCAGAGAAATGCAGCACAAAAGAGTGTTATAAGAATAAGTTTCTGCGTTTGTCCCATACGAGCCAGTATAACATTTGTTGATTTCACCTGCATCAACTCTAGATGAGGAACAGCTTAGATCTGGGTGAACACCTGACGTAACCGTTCGGCATTTTACAGCGTATGCCTGATTTTAGACATGGTTCAATCCTACTTGACAGTTAACATAATGAAAATGCTTACTAATCCCTTCCTGATGCGCCAGAAGGTTTTTTCTGACAACCCGAGATCGTTCAGACTGTCAAGTAAGAAACGCTGATTC
>DAOTUI010000186.1:0-3360 GCA_034437035.1 Chloroflexaceae bacterium | reverse complement strand
GGCCAACGCGAAGCAGTAGTACCCTCCCTTGTCGCCGGCGCCGACGTAGACCTTCCCATCGTGGATCACCGGGGTGCTCTCGACGTGGGATCGGGTGCGGTAGCTCCAGAGGATATCACCCTCGCGGCCTGGGCTTGCGTCTTTCCTTTTTTTCGTTCTTGTTTCATTCTATATACCTCTGCATCTTTCTTCATGCTGACCTCCTCATTCATTGGTATTTTGGAGGTCAGCATACGATGCATGGGTGGGTCTTGGGATGGGCCGGCGAATCGGCAATTTTAATTGTCGTCAGGGGTAATTATAATTGTCGCTGGACAGCGGGTATCGGGGGAAACTCGAAGCATGGGTGCAAGCCCATTGTCCCTGGTTCTTGGAAATTGTTCGCCGTCCCAAAGGACAAAGGGGTTTTGTTGTGCAAGCCCACCGATGGGTGGTCGAGCGGACGTTTGCCTGGTTGGGGCGTCATCGGCGATTGAGTAAAGATTACGAATATCATCCGCGTTCCAGTGCCGGAATGATCTATCTGGCATCTATCGGTATGCTCCTTGGGCGATTGACGAAAACGTCCAAATCAGTGTCGTTATGATGGTTTAATACCAAATGCGCTCTAAGAAGTGCTATATATACACTATCACGGAACTCTTTATTAACGAAGTTGCCCCCGGTGTCACGAATGTTGGGGCCGGCCCTCTATGGGGAAAATTGACCCTTCCTGACCAGGATTGTTCCATAAGCTATGTCTGGAAGAGCGCAATGGAACCGCTCAAGAGCATTGATTACGAGTTCCTCTTTTTTTTGCATTGCAATGGGCTTTCAAGCGGTTGTCTGATAGTCTTCGATAGGAATGGTACGGATGTGCGCCACAGAAAGTGCGGGAGAACCTGGCGATATAACCATGTTACACCAGATTATTGAGCAGATACGCGCTCATGATAGTGCGCTTGCCGACACGTTGTACTATCTGGTTGAGCAATTTCAGTTTGACCAGATTGTACAGGCAACTATAGCTAGATAACCTGGTGTTTCGGGTGATTGCTCCGGCGGCGTAATCCTGACAATAGGACTGGTTCTGATCTGCCATTGCCTGGGTTTTGCATGTGCGGGCATTGGTTGCGTGGGGCGTACGGGCGTGGGGCGTACGGGTGTGGGGCGCACAGGCGTGGGCGGCACGATGGGTGGCGGGGACGGGCGTGGGAGGGGTGACGGGCGCCTATGCGGCCTGAAATGGACAAAGTTGAACTCAGGCGACGGACGACTCTGCGGGTATACTGATAGCCGAAGCCTGAACGAAGTCTGTCAGATGACGACGTTCCAAGGGAACCCCAAGGGCCCGCTCAATGGCAGAAACCTGTGTGCTGTCGTTGGGGGTTATTAGTGTGAAGGCTGCTCCATTGCGTTCAGCGCGTCCGGTGCGTCCAATGCGGTGGATATAGGCATCGGAGGTATCGGGAACATCATAATTGATGACGTGGGAAATCTGCTGCACATCAATCCCGCGTGCGGCAATATCAGTGGCCACAAGCACCCGCACCGTACCGCTCCGAAAGTCATCCAGGGCTGTCTGTCGCTGTTTCTGTGTCCGATTGCTATGCAAACAGGCGGCCTGGTGCCCCGCCTGCTTGATCTGCTTGAGCACGCGATTGGCCCGGTGTTTGGTTCGGGTAAAGACCAGGATTGAGCCCCGGTCATGCTGGTGCAGCAGTGCCAGCAGCAACGCTGTTTTACGGTGTGCTTCCACCGGATAGAGCGCGTGGGCAATGGTCTGCGCTGGTTGGGTGGGCCCGATTTGCACCCGCACTGCGTCTGGGGCCATGCGCGACACCTGCTTGCTCAGTGCAGCCGGGCATGTGGCCGAAAATACCAACGTCTGGCGCTCGGTGGGAAGATAGGTCAGAATGCGGTGGATGTCGGGCAAGAAGCCCATATCCAGCATCCGATCCCCCTCATCAAGCACCCAGGTTTGCACCGCATGCAGATGAATCGTGCCACGGTTAAGATGATCGCACAGACGCCCAGGACATGCGACCACAATGTCAACCCCGTTCCGCAGGGCGCGCTCCTGTGAAGCGATGGGTACGCCGCCATACAGAGCCATGCAGCGTAGCCCGGTGTGCTGACTGAGATGGGTACCCACCCGCATAATTTGCACCGCCAGTTCCCGAGTCGGGGTGATGATCAGCGCACGCGGATCGCTGGCCTGTTCCTGCATCAGGCGCTGCACAATGGGCAGAACGAACGCTGCTGTTTTGCCCGTGCCGGTTTGGGCCAGGCCAATGACGTTCTGTCCGGCCAGGGCCGGAGGGAGCGCACGGACCTGAATAGGGGTGGGACGGTCATGTCCCTGCGCGTGCATATTGGCACACAGGGTTGGATGAAGATTAAGTTCAGAAAAGTTCAAGCTACTCCTTTAGCAAAAGAATACCCATTGACGGTGGGACTCAATGTGATACCAATGCCGTCAATGGGATGAAAGGTTCATGATGAAACGAACCGAATTTAGACCCAATACCGATCTCGCCGACCAGAGCCACCGCTGCGGTTGCCGCCAGCGCCACGCCGGTTGCCCCCGGACCCGCCCCCGCCTCGGTTGCTCGATTTCTCTTCCGCCTCGTTGACACGAATAGCACGTCCTTCTACTTCCTGGCCATCGGTGGAACGGATGACGGCAGCCAGGTCATCTGTTTCGATTTCAACAAAGCCAAAGCCTCGTGAACGGCCCGTGTCCCGGTCGGTAATCACCCGTGCGCTCTGCACGGTTCCGTGGTCACGAAACAGATCTTCCAGGGCATTATCGTCAATGCTCCACGGTAGGCTTCCTACAAACAATTTCTTGATCATACTAAGATTCTCCTCTGCGTTTCAACACAGATACATATAAGATGGTCGTTATGAACCACACCATCAACAAAACACCATGTTCGCATACATAAACAGCCGACCGTGTGAAGGTTACTCTTGCGAAGATAACTTACGAAATGACCAGGTGACAGAAGGTATTTCTGTGTCTGATCTTAACGGGAGGGATATGTGAGCGGACACATAAAGTATACCACAAAGCGCGGATAAGGCAAGTCGGGGATTGTACGGCGGGGGAGCATCCGCCTTGCCGCCCCATTGCAAAGCGTGGTATACTCGTTTGCAAAGCAAAAAGAAACCCACCCGTGCGACCAAGCAATTGGGTGGGCCTTGAAATTCAAAGAAAATCTTTTGAAATTTTCCGAAGTGTTATTATTGTACCATAGATTGAACCGCAGAATGCTATAGATAGAACGAGAGGAGTAGCCCGATGTCCACCAGCGACCACGACACCACAAGCCTGTACGAACAGCTTGAAACCCATCGCAAACACCTGACGCACGC
>DAOTUI010000185.1:0-15484 GCA_034437035.1 Chloroflexaceae bacterium | reverse complement strand
CGTGCAAACCGGACGTTTGATTGAAATGAATGGCCCGATTCGCCTGCGGCAGCATGGTACGCTATGATCTTTTTCACGAAATTTTTGCACAACGTGCAAAAATTTCGTGAAAAAGGTGGTCTGTTCCGCCCTGCCGGAGGCGAAATACATCTCCAGGTGGAGGACTGCGTAAGTCCTGTAAATTATACCTGCTTTTGCGCACATAGACGAATGATCAGCGCGCGGCGACAGTCTGTCCCGGACGGGTAGAGACACAAACTTTACGGATGGGTAAAATCGGCGATAATACAGACCGTCCTGGTTCGCGCATGACATTGACATTAAGGAGCGCATGATGGTCAACGAACAGACAGACATTGCAACTGGTCTCTCCGGACAGTGGGATGCAACGGCGGATGTGGTTATTCTGGGTGCGGGTGGCGGTGGCCTGGCGGCTGCAGTTGAAGCGGCCGCGGCGGGCAGTAGCGTTGTCGTCCTGGAGGTGATGGAGAGCATCCTCGAGTCGGGGACGGCGATCTGCGGCGGCGTGGTGATGGGTGCCGAAACCTCTGTCCAGCGCGCAGCGGGGGTGGAAGACGCGATTGACGCATTCGATGCATATCTGGCGGCGGTCGGCGGCGGCTTTGAAGACCTGGACCTGCGGCGGCTCTGGGCGCAAAACGCGGGCGAAACGGTGGACTGGCTGATCGATCTGGGGGTCGTATTCCCGGTTGAGCATCTCTATGTATCGGGGGTTGAGCGGGACTATGCCGATATCACACCGCCGGTTGCGCGCGGTCATATCACCAGCATTCGTAGCGGGCGCATGATTGTCGAGCAACTCTATCAGGCGGCCCAGGCGAAGGGCGCGCAGTTCCACTTCAACACCCGGGGCACTCAACTGATCACCGGGCCGAATGGTGTGATCGTTGGCGTCGCCGCAGAACAGACGGGGCGGTCGTTGAACATCCAGGCGCGACGGGGGGTGATCCTGGCGACGGCGGGCTTCTCACGTAACCCGGATTTTATCAAGAACTTTATGCCCAAGATGCTGACAGGCGGCTCCTTTGGCTCGCCGTGGCAGCAGGGCGATGGCATCCTGATGGGGCAGGCCATTGGTGCGCAACTGGTCAATATGTGGATTCCGCAGGCGGCCACGATGGGCGTGCCGACAACGCCGGATATGACGCCCTGTATGGTGATTACTATCTGGGGTGGACCCTGCCTGATGGTAGCGCAGGATGGCAAGCGCCACTTCCGCGAAGATCTCTACTACGAGTTTATGTACGACAAAATCGCCGAGCAGCCGGGTGGGTTTGTCTGGACGATCTGGGATCAGGCAGTTACCGATCTGGGCGGCAACCGCATTGCCGTGCCCGCCTTCAGTGCCGATCTGCGCACCGAAATTGAGCGCGGCTGGGTCAAAACTGCCCCGACAATCGGCGCGCTGGCCGAGTTGATTGGGGTTGAACCCACCACCCTGGAGGAGACGGTCAACGGCTATAATGCCGCGATGGAGCGCGGCGAAGACAACGAGTTTGGCAAGACGGTCGGGCTGGCACCGGTGGCGCAACCACCTTTCTATGCCGCCAGGACGGTCCCGGCGACCTGCGATACGGCCGGCGGCCTGAAGATCGATACCGAGACGCGCGTAATCAATGCGCTGGGGAAACCGATTTCCCGGCTCTACGCTACAGGCAGCACCACCGGCGGATGGCGCGGCAAGATCTACCCGGGTAGTGGCACGGCGGTCTCCTTCACGATTGCATTTGGGCGCATCGCCGGCTGGAATGCCGCACATGAGGTCGTCGTGGAGTAGGGACGCGCTGCTGCGCGTCCGCCGGAGGGGGTGCAGCACGCTGCGCCCCTTTCCGGTACCGGGAATGGGCGAACGTATGGTACAATCAGGCGCAGCGCTGCAAGTTTCCCATTGAATGGAACCGTATATACCCACATTTATCGGGCTGAAGCAGGAGATACCGTGGCGGCAAAGAAGATTGGCATTCTGGTCGGGCGGGAGTGGTCCTGGCCCCCGGCCTTTATTGATGAGATTAACCGGCGCGAAGTGGATGTAACTGCTGATTTTGTAAAGCTGGCCGGAACACACATGGTTGAGCCATGCGATTATGCGGTGATTGTGGATCGTATCAGTCACGAGATTCCCTACTATCGTACATTCTTAAAAACGGTGGCGCTGGCCGGGACGATTGTGATCAATAATCCCTTCTGGTGGAGCGCCGACGATAAATTCTTTGGTGCGAGTCTGGCTACACGACTGGGACTGGCGCACCCGCGTACGGTTGCACTGCCCTCACAGGGCTATTCCGACAGCATTGTGGCCGAGTCATTGCGCAACCTGACCTATCCGATTCCCTGGGATGAGCATATCGACTATCTGGGCGGGTTCCCGCTGATCCTCAAGCCGGTCTGGGGCGGCGGGATGAAGCGGGTCTACAAGGTCAATGCGCACGATGAACTCTGGATGGTCTACAACCAGACCGGCACTGAGACGATGATGCTGCAGGAGTATATCCCCTGGGAAAAGTATGTGCGCTGCCTCTGCATCGGCGAAGATAATATTATGACAATCAAGTTTGATGTGACCGCTCCCTGGCCGCACCGCTACTTCCGTGATGATCACTACCTGACACCGGCAGAGGGGGAGCGGGTTGTTGCGGATGCGATCAAGTTGAATCGCGCCCTGGGCTACGATATGAATGCGATTGAGTTTGCGCTCAAAGATGGCGTGCCCTACGCGATTGACTTCACCAATCCGGCCCCCGATTTTGATGTAAACTCGCTGACGCCGCACTATTTTGACTGGGTGGTCAAAACGATGGCCGATTATGCGATTGGCCTGGCGCTGGGCGAACGCCGGCAACCGCCACCCTTCCGCTGGCCCAATCAGATTAACGCGTAGGCCGTCCGCAGCGGGCGCGAACCTCCAGCAGACAGAACAGGGGACTATGCCCAACGCGGCGATAACCCGCTACCACAGCCTGCCGGCTGATCCGGCAATTGCCCAGGCATCGCAGCAGCGCCTGGACGAAGGCTTGCGGTCGGAGCGGCTCTTCTTCGGTGACCGGCCACTGGTGACGGTGTTGCGTCCGCGCCTGCTGACCACCGGACAGTATGCCCACCTGCAGCAGGCCGGCCATCTGGTGGCGCAGGCCGCGCGGCGGATTGCAGCCCTGGCGTTGGAGGCGGCGCCGGCGGTGGCGCTGACCACGCCCTTTGTCATGCAGGAGCGGGTGCCGATTGCCTACGAGCCCTACCCCGCGCTGATCGATGGCCGGGTGGTGCCGGCCGACCGGCTGGTCGATAGCGATCCCTTCCTGTTTGGCTCCGAGGTGGCCGGCTGTCTCTGCCGCCTGTCAACCCAGACCCTGCTGAATGTCTCGACCGGCGGCGGCAGCATCGCCCCGGTATTTGTGGTTTCGGAGAGGGAGTAGGGTTTAGGGGTTACGGGTTAGGGGTTAGGGGTTACGGGTTAAGATTTTTGTTTAGATATCGCTGACACCACCTGACTGCTCTGTCACTGCGCTTGATCCAAACTTATCCAAAGCAGCCGTAGGATGCATTGAATCGCTACGGGTATGGCGTGTGGCAGTAGCACGGTGCATCGCATGCACCGTATGGCTGCGGGTATGGCGTGTGGCAGCAGCACGGTGCATCGCATGCACCCTACGGCCAGCTACCGGGGTGATGATATCCGAGTTACATGTTCCAAATTCATAACCGTTAACCCATAACCGTTAACCCGTAACCCGTAATCGTTAGCCCATAACCCTTATTCCCTTGACTTTCAGCGTGTGAGTGGTATATTTGTGCTGCTAACGTCAGAAGGAATCACAATCATGCTCACCAATCAGGCCAATCAGGCCAATCAGGCCAATCGGGCCACACAAATCGAAAATATTATCGCGCAGCGGCGGCCGCTGGCCGAGCAGATCGAGCGAGTGCAGGCCAACCTGCGCAGCCTGGCGGCCATCCTCGCCGGGCTGGATGAATTGCGCACCCGACTGGTCGCGCAGAAGCCGGATCTGGAGACGGCCCTCGGCACGATTGTGCTGGCCCCCATGCGCGATCAGGTGAGTCTGGAACTGGTCAAGTTGGAGCAGATCAAGCGCCGGTTTGCGCGCGACACGCTGAATATCGGGGTGATCGGTCGGGCGCGTCAGGGCAAGAGTCTGCTGTTGCAGAGCCTCAGTGGGCTCTCGTCTGCCGAGATCCCGACGGGGAGCCTGCTGCACTGTACCGGGGTGAGCAGCATTATCGAGCATAACCCGGAGGTGCCGCTACAGGCCGAGATCACTTGCTACGCCGAGCGAGAATTCCTGGATGAGGTCATCGCGCCCTACTATCAATTGTTAGGTCTGGGTGATCCTCCGCACAGCCTCGACGAGTTTGCCGCGCGCTCGCTGCCCCCGCAGCCGGGCTGGTCCTTCGCGCCCGAGCAGGAGCGGGAGCATGGGCAGGCCAACCTGATCGAGAAGTATCGGCATCTGCGCCAGTACCAGCAGCATCTGCCGGCCTACCGCCAGGTGCTCCAGCCGCCCTACACCCGCGCCATCCCGCTGCAGGAATTTCGCCGCTATGTGGCCCAGTACACTGAGGATGGTACGCCCACATTTGCTTACATGGCCGTGCGGACGGCACGTATTATCTGCACTTTCCCGCATGAAGATGTCGGCGCGATTGCGATTGTAGATATGCCCGGCCTGGGCGATACCGGCATCGGCAACCAGGAACGCCTGATCGAACTGCTCGGCAAGCTGGTCGATTTTGTGCTGTTTGTCAAAAAGCCGGTTCCGGGTGGCGACTTTATCGGCGATGTGGATGTGCACCTCTACGACACGGCCCGCCGCGCGCTGCCGGATCTGCCGATTGCGCGCTGGTCGCTGCTGGTGTTGAACCGGGTCAGCCCGGCGTCCGGCCTGGGGGATAATGCCGAGTTGTGCCGGGCGCTGCAGTCGTCGCTCCCGCCCGCGCTGCAGTTTGTTGACAGCGTGATTGCCGACTGTTCCGACCCCACCGAGGTGCGCGATATCGTCCTCGACCGGGTGTTGACCTACCTGGTGCAGCATATCCGCGAACTGGACCGCGAGCAGGCCACCGCCGGCCAGCAGGATCTCTGGCGCTTGCAGCAGGATGTGCAGGCGCAACTGGAGCAGGCCGACAAAGCGCTCCGCATCGCGGTGCCACGCGGGGGCGCGTCGGCGATCTTCCGCGAGCATTTTGACCTGGTCTGGCAGGATCTGACGCGCGAACTGGAGCATTTTATTCGCAACCTGCACCGGATGCGCCGCGCCGAGAGCGACCTGCTGTCCAATGCAATCGAGAATATTGTCTGGATCAGCAAAACGCAGAATATTATGCCGACGCTGGAGGAGATCCAGGATCGGCGCGATCTGGAGGGCTCCTACACCATCGCCTACCACAAATTCCTGCACGATGTGCGTACACGCCTGACCAACCGCCTGATGCAGCTTGACCCGGCGCTCAACGATTTTGTGAATGAGGTCAAGGCGCAGGTGGCCGAGGTGCTGATTATCCACGGACGATTGGGGAGTGTGGTACCGGAGCGGGACGCGGCGTTTCTCTCCGCGATGACCGAACGCATTCCGGAGGAACTGCCGCAACTGAAGGAGGCGTTTGCCCAGATTGCGGCCTTTAACCTCTCCTACCGGGGCTTCATTCACTATCGCATCCGCAAGCACCTGGACAAGCTGACGCCCGATCTGCCCAACTCGCAACTGACCGAGATCATGTCGGCGCGCGATGTGCTGGAACATCTGGAACTCTTCTATGGCGAAACGGTGGCACGGGTGGAGTATGCGCTCAAGGAACTGCTCTTCTCGCCGAATGAGGCCGCCTTCGCCGCTGTGGAAGAGTTTGTGGATCAGATCCTGCGGGCGCGGAATGTTGCCCGCAAATGGGAAGGGTTTTATGATGAGGTGAAGCTGGATGTCTGGCCGGAGATTTTCGGCACACTGACCGAGTCGATCCGCACCCAGGAAGAATGGCAGACGGCGGTCAAACATGCACTCCAGGCCAACGCACGCGCGCAGTTTAAATTTCTCAGGTAATGAAAGGTTTTTGCGATGGGTAAGACGATTGGCCGCAACCCGCAGATCACCATGCTGGGCTACACCCGGGTCGGCAAAACCAGTCTCCTCGCCGCGATGCACCGCTGGTTTGAAGATACGGTGGAGAAGAGCGACCTGCAGCTCTCCCCCGACTATGCGACCGTGAGTATTCTGTCGGACCAGTTGAGCCGGCTGGAGGGGCTGTTTGAGCATATCAAAGTTACCGAAGATAAGGGGATTGCGCCCAGCCAGCGGCAGCATACCTATAACTTCGGGTTGGGCAAGCGCGGCGAAGAACCGGCATTGACCCTGCATTTTCAGGACTACCCGGGCGAGTATCTGAAGGAGTCGCCGGAGACCCGCGAGCGTGTCGCCGATCTGGTGCGCAGCAGCGTGGTAGTCCTGATTACAATCGACGCGGCGGCGCTGATGGAGGAGAATGGCATCTGGCACACCAGCATCAACCAGCCGCTGGTGATCAGCGCGCTGTTCCAGGAGGCGTACCTGCGGCTGGAGGGGCCACGCCTGGTGCTCTTTACGCCGGTTAAGTGTGAGACCTATGTGCATGATGCGGCCCGCGCCGAGGATCTGAAGCGCCGCCTCAAGGAGAAGTATCAGAGCCTGCTGGCGCTATTTGCCTCCGAGCGCCTGCGCAACCAGGTTGCCGTGGTTATCACGCCGGTTGAGACGCTGGGCGAGATTGTCTTCTCGCATGTATCGCATATTCGTCCGGAGGAGAGCCCGCCGCTCTTTTTCTTCCGCAAGATTGGCCCCGACTCGGTCTACCGTCCGCGTAACGGCGATCAGCCGCTGCGCTACATTCTGCGCTTCCTGTTGAGCCGGGCCTATGCCGAGCGCCGCGAAGGATTCGGCCCGCTCAACCCGGTCTGGCGTTCACTGCGCGATCTGTTTGGGATGGATCAGCATCTGCGCGAGGCGGTGGAGTCGTTCGCCCGGGGCAGCAAAGCCGACCGTGAGTTTGAGATTGTCCAGGGCGAGGAGTTGTTGACGATAGATAGTTGACCGTTGATCGCGGCGGAGGTGAGGCCCGTGGAAGTTTATATTCGCACACGGGGTGATGCGCTGAGCCAGGGGTATCGCTGGGTCCAACTGGGAGCGGATAGGCCAAACGCGCATGCATTGCGTGAGCCGTTGATCGCCCAGAAACCCGAGGCGAACAACCTGATCTACGCCGAGGAGTTCTCGCTCCTGCTGGCGCGCTTCGGCCCGCGCCTGACACTGCAGGTCACCGGCCTGCCCATTTCTGAGCGGAGCAACCGGCAGCGGCGGAATGTACAAAATATTCTGGCGTGCATGGGCTCCTGGCCCACCGATGAAGGGCTGCTGCGCGGCATTGCGGTGGCGGCCCTGGACGGCTCGCTGGCGGATCTGGTCGATGCGCGGGTTTCTGCCGTGCCGGAGTCGCCCGGTTTTCGCGTAGACGAAGCCGGGTTGCGAGAGGATCTGACAGCGCTGCGCCTGCCGCCGGGGAATATTCCCAGTTCCGGTGCGCTGACCGACCAGGATGGTGATCTGGCCCGGCAGCGGCTGATCCGGGAGTTGCGCACCAGTGCGCTGCCCGACCGCAACGGCTATCTGGTTGTTGTCACCCGCTACCGCGCGCCCGATCTGCTGGTGCGTACGCGGGTCTGGCGTGGGCTGACCTCGCAGGTTGATGGGGCGGTTGCCGGCACCGTAGGCACCGGACCGTTCTTTCCCTTTATCGAAGTGCAGAACCGGCTGGGGGAACAACTCCTGCTGCCCGACCAGTTTGACGCCAACGTGGTGCTGGTGATGCTGGGCAAACATCTTCACCATCGCCACCTGGGGAAGAAGTGGATGGAGGCGCTGGATCCGATCCATGCCAAACATCACATTCCGCTCTACATTCTGCTGTTTACCGGCTCATCCATCGAGACGCTGATCAAGAGCCTGCTAACCCATGTGGCGCTGTCCCGGCGGGTAGTGACAATCGAGCAGAACCAGGAGTATCTGCTGGAGAGCCTGCACCTGGACAACGGCGATATGCTGACGCTGCTGCTGGTGGATCGGGCCGGGCGCATCTTCTGGCAGGGCAGCGGGGAGTGCGACGAGCAGCAGATCGCGGCGCTGACGCGTAAGTTGGTGACGCTTGGAGTTTAACGGTTAGGGGTTAAGGGTTAGGGGTTAAGGGTTAAGTCTTTCACAACGTACGTGGTACAAGGGCTGAGGATACCGGCCGCACGTCCGGAATGACCGCGATCCGAGAGCAAACTGCGATGATGTGGCGCAGGGCGAATAACGCGGTGTTTTCGATGGCAAAAAGGGTTACATGCGATGGAATTTTATATCCGTACACGGGGGGACAACCTGGATCAGGGATATCGCTGGGTGCGCGTGACGGAGGATGGGCAGCAGGAGCCGCTGGAGCCGCCGATCACGCGCCTGCCCGAAGCCAATGATCTGATCTATGGTGAGGATTTTTCGGTGCTGCTGGTGCGGATCGAGCGGCAACTGGTGCTGCAAGTGACCGGTCTGCCCGTCACCGAACGCAGCCGGCGCACCCGACGCAATGTGCAGAACATTCTGGTCTGCGTGTCGCAACCGGACGAGGAGCGTATCCTGCGCGGGATCGCGGTTGCCGCGTTGCGCGATGATCGTCCGCTGGCCGCCATCCTCGATGAGCATGTGGTCGCCGACCCGGAGTCGTCACTGGGTTTCCGCGTACATCCGGATCTGCCGGAACGGCTGCTGGGAGTGCGTGCCCACGGCATGCAGGAGGGGATCGCCGGTGATGAGCGCATCGGCACCGATATCGACCGGTACCGCAGAATGCTGGTCGAGGAGTTGGATACCTTTACCCTGCCGGAAAAACGCGCCGGCACCCTTGTCGCCGTTACCCGGCACCGCTCGCACGACGTGCTCAAGCGGGCGAAAGTCTGGCGCGGCCTCTCCGACATGCCCGAGCCGGTTGCCACCGTGCCCGCAGCAAAGTCCTCCGGCGGGCCTGCCAATATGGGGATGATCATTGTGGTTATCGTCGTGATTCTGGTCGGACTGGCCGGCCTGGTGCTGATTGTGTTATAGAACCGAACGGAAGCAGGAGCAGCTATGACCAGTTTCACCCGCAGCAAACTCGGCGTTGTCACCAGTGGCTCCCTCGTGGAGGGGCTGACCGCGCGGCTGGAGGCACGCGAGAGCGTGGAGGATATGCGCGTCGGCAAGTTTGTCGTCATCCAGGGCGAGAAGCATGAGTTCTTCTCGATGATCACCGATGTGGTGCTGGAGGCGACCAACCAGAAGGTGCTGATCGACCCGCCCGACGGCGATCTGTTTGTGCGCGAAGTGCTGACCGGCACCTCGACCTATGGCACGCTGGAACTGATGCCGCGCCTGATGCTGCCCGCCGATCTGGAGCAGGGGCTGCTGCCGGTGAAGACCATTCCGCGCCACTTCTCAGCCGTTTACGAGGCGCAAGAAGAAGATTTTACGCGTGTCTTTGGCGAAGAGGGCGGCGCGCGCTTCGAGATCGGGCGGCCGCTCGATATGGATGTGCCGGTCTGCATGAACCTGGAGCGGCTGGTTGAGCGCAGCAACGGCATTTTTGGCAAGAGCGGCACCGGCAAGAGCTTCCTGACGCGCCTGCTGCTCTGTGGGATGATCCATGCGAATGTCGCTAGCAACCTGATCTTCGATATGCATAGCGAGTATGGCTGGGACGCCAATACCGAGGAGGGTGGCTTTGTGAAGGGGCTGCGGCAACTCTTCGGCAGCGATGTGCTGATCTACTCGCTCGACCCGGACACCTCGCGGCGGCGGAATGTCAACATTGACGGGCAGGTGATGATCGGGCTGGACCAGATCGATGTTGAGGATATCACCCCGCTGGAGAATGAGCTGAACCTGAGCAGTACCGCGACCGAATCCGCCTACCTGCTGGCTGACCGCTTCAAGCAGGCGTGGATGCGCCAACTGCTGGCGATGGACAGCGAAGCGCTGAAGGAGTTTGCCGAGAGCACCGGGGCGCACGTCGGGGCAATCAGCGCGCTCAAGCGCAAGCTGGGGCAGATCCCGCGCCTGGGCTTTGTGCGCGACCAGGCCGACTTCTCGGTGGTGGACCGGATTATTGATGCGCTGGCGGGGGGGCGGCATGTCGTGCTGGAGTTTGGGCGCTACGACAGCGGGCTGGCCTATATGCTGGTCGCCAATATCATCACGCGACGCATTCGCCGGCGCTGGGTGGAGCAGACCGAGTATTTTCTGAACACCAAAAACCCCGCCGACCGCCCGCGCCAACTGATGATTACCATCGAGGAGGCGCACAAGTTCCTCAACCCGACCACGGCAAAGCAGACGATCTTCGGCACAATTGCGCGTGAGCTACGCAAATATGGCGTGACGCTGCTGGTGGTGGATCAGCGGCCCTCCTCCATCGACGCCGAGGTGATGAGCCAGCTTGGCACGCGGGTCACGGCGCTGCTCAACGACGACAAAGATATCGACGCGGTCTTCACCGGGGTCAGCGGCAGTACCGGGCTGAAGGCGGTCCTCGCCAGCCTGGACTCGAAGCAGCAGGCGCTGGTGCTGGGGCATGCAGTGCCCATGCCGGTGGTGGTGCGCACCCGCCCCTACGACCAGGAGTTCTACAAAGCGGTGGGGCGGCGCGCAACCGGCACCAGCGAGGCTCGCCGCAAGGCCGAGGTGGAGATGGAGGAGTTGTTCCCGGAGGTGTAGCCTTTTGTGCCACAGTAACCACAAATTTGCCACAGAGGGCACCGAGGGCACGGAGGGGGCGGGATGTGGTGGGTGGACGGTGGGTGTGCCACGTTGCCGGTTTAGGGCAATGGAGGGGCAGCTTTTTTTGCCACAGAGAGCACCGAGGGCACGGAGGGGGCGGGATGTGGTGGGTGGATGGTGGGTGTGCCACGATAGCAGCCTGTGTCGATGGGAACGCTTTTTTGTCTCCTTTTTGCCACAGAGGGCACCGAGGGCACGGAGGGGGTGGGATGCTCTCTGGGGTAGGTTTTTTATGGTAGGGACGCGCAGAAGCGCGTCCGCAGCCCGTCCCAATGCGGGAAATACTGCACTGGAACGGCAGTCGCTGCCGGTCCTACCGACCGTATTCCAATGCGATCCGGCGGAAAAGTCTACACTTGAGAGGCGGGATGTGGTGGATGGACTTCATCGTACAGCCATGAAATGCCATGTCATGCTGACGGGAGGAAGCATCTCGCCGTAGGACAGCGTGATCGCAGTGAATTCTTCGCTCCCTGTGCCGCCATGAAACGCCATGTCATGCTGACGAGTGGAAGCAACTCAAAGCATTGCACTGTAGCCTCAATGGAGTCGTGCAGCTATGCAAAGTCATTGCATAGAATAACACTTGTTGGTCCTCTTTAGGACAAAGAGGACACAGAGGACACGGAGGGAGGGGTTATCCCCAACATTGCTGAAATATGCTGTGACCTTTCCAAATGTATTCCCCGGCTTTTCCCCGTGCATGTTCTCTACGCTATCAGTCATCGCAGCACCCACCGGGTGCTGCGATTTTGTGATCTACCTACCCTGCGCAACCGTTGTTATACTGCTGTTCACGGGCGTTTCACTGAAACTTGTAGATACAGATCTGATTAATCTATAATACCAACAGAAAGAATCTTAGTACATTAACGTTTGCCGCTTGACATTTCAAGCGGGATACTTCGTCGTATGTGGTTATGCATTTCCATAACGTGCTCGACGAAACGGTAAACTGCGCAGTTCTCTCGTTGCCTTGATCTGGCCATTCATCGTACTCGCGGAAAGGATCTTTGCGCACGTATTCACTCGCCCAACGTTTTCGTCTGATTTTCCTGTGTACCCTGGTGTGTCTCCTCACCGGGTTTCTTCCGCCCCACGCTCCACAGACTGCGGTCGTGACCGCCGCCAGTAACACCCTCTCCCTGGAATATCGCGCCGGCGATTATGTGCCGGACGATATCCAGATTATGCCGGACATTACTATCATCAATGGGACCAGCAGTGATGTCCCATTGAGCGAGTTGACCATTCGCTACTGGTACACCATTGACGGCGATCAGCCGCAGACCTATAACTGCGACTATGCCATCACGGGATGTAGCCACGTCACCGGGCAGTTTGTCCCCCTGGATACGCCGGTGACGGGTGCGGATTACTATCTCGAAATCGGCTTCACCGCCACGGCCGCCACTCTGCCTGCCGGTGGCAGCAGCAGTGAGCTCCGTAGCCGCTTCAACAAAACCGACTGGTCCACCTATGCCGAAGGTGATGACTATTCCTATGATGGCACCAAAACCGCCTATACCGCATGGGACCAGATGACGCTCTATCAGGACGGACAATTAGTCTGGGGCATCGAGCCCGTCGGCACAAATCCCACGCCGCCGGAATACCCCCGTCCACCTACGCCGTTGACCGTCCCGGCAACTCCCGGCAGCGCCCGCGCTGCGCTGCTGGACGCGCTGCAGCGTGTTGCTGGACTGGATTACCCCGCTGCGCCCGCTGCGGCCCCCGCCTGTACCACGACCAGCATCCAGCGGGATCTGCTGACCGCCCTGGATGGCAAGTTTGTCAGCGATAACTACCTCGGCGACACCAGCGCCTACGCGGATATGCGCAGCGCTGCCACCTGTCTGACCGCCATTGCCGGCGACACCCAGGCCACCCCCGAAGTGCAGCAGGAAGCCGATCTGGCGCTGCAGGCGGTTGTCCTGGCCGCACGTCTGATTCCCGATCGTACCCTGGACGGCACCAATCTCTTTGGTTCCGACCTGCCGACCGCGATTGCCGACACCCTGCAGCAGGCCGAGCAGGAATTGACCCAGGGCGATGCGCAGGTTAGTGCCGGACAACTGGTTGCCGCGTTCGACCCCTACCGCGCGGCGTGGCTGCTGGTTACGGATGCCCTCGATCAGCTCTGGATCACCTATGACCCCGATACGGATCGCCTGTTGGACCAGTACGAGGCTGCGCTGGGGACCAGCACCAGCAGTGCCGATACCGATGGCGATGGCCTCAACGATGGAGTGGAACTCACCATCACCGGCACCGATCCAACCGTGGACGACAGTGCCTCGGACCTGGATGAAGACGGCCTGACCGCGCTGGAGGAGACCGCCGCCGGCACCAATCCGCTCCGCCCGGATACCGATGGCGACACCCTGGACGACCGCTTCGAACTCCAGGAGTTCACCAGCGACCCGCGCCGGCAGGATACCGACGCGGACGGGCTGACCGATGACAGCGAGTTCCGCCTGGGCACCGACCCCCGCAATCCCGACAGTGATGGTGATGGTATGCTGGATGGGCAGGAGACCTACACCAGCGAAGCCGCAACGACCGATGGTGCGGTCACGGTGGAGATAACCGGCATCGGCGATGTAGCCCGTACCATTCAGTTCCAGCCCTTGATCTCCAGCACCCTGCTGAGCGGACTGCCCGGCCAGATCACCCCGGCGGTGGATATCACCACCGACGCGCCCTTCGACACCGCCCGGATTACCATGCGCTTTGACCCGGCCCAGGTGCCGGATGGCGACGTAGATAACCTGCGCATCCTCTATTACGATGCGGCGGAGCGGGTCTTCAAGCCCACGGATGGGGCGTATGGCGTGGACGCCGCCGCCGGTATTGCCTGGGCCGAGACCAGCCACTTCACCCCCTTTGTGCTCTTCTCCATTCCCAACTGGAACAGCGTCTGGGAGTACACCATGGCGCCCGGGCGGGACAGCACTGACCCGGTGACGACCAGCCTGGATGTGATGCTGGTGCTGGACTCGTCGGGGAGTATGACGAGGAACGACCCGCAAGACCTGCGCAAAACGGCGGCGAAGAACTTTATTGACGCACTGCTGGTGGGCGATCAGGTCGGCGTGGTTGACTTTGACTCCAGTGCCACGCTGCTCCAGAGCCTGACCCCACTGACGGAGACGGCAAAGGCCGCCGTGGATCAGATCAATAGTTCAGGTGGCACCTGCATTGGCGACGGCATTGCGCTGGCAACGCAAGAGATCGTGGCCAACAGCGGTGCCGACCGGCTCAAGGCCCAGATTGTGCTGACCGACGGGCAGGATAACTCCGCATGTAATCCCGACTATGCGGCCCTACTGACCGCCGCCAATGATGATGGTATCCAGATCTACACCATCGGGCTGGGGACGGATGTGGACACCGCCCTGCTCCAGCAGATCGCTACGGAGACTGGCGGGCAATACTTCCCTATCAGCAGCGCCGATGATCTGCCGGAGGTCTTCCGGCGCATCGCCGAGGGACCGGACCCCGACCAGGACACGGACGGCGACGGCCTGCCCGACTGGCTGGAGACGCAAGGCATCCGCCGGGGTAACGGCACCATCGTTACTACTGACCCGAATAACGTGGACACCGATGGCGATGGCCTCTCCGACGCGGAAGAAGTCGGCACCCTGCAGACGGGACCGGACGGCGACTACTACGATGGCATCACCGATCCCCGTGCCATCGATACTGATAATGATGGTTTGAGCGATGACGAGGAGTTGGAGATTGGGACTGCTCCATCGCGTGCTGATACTGATGGTGATGGTCTAGAAGACCTGATCGAAATCAATGCCAACTTTGATCCATTTGATCCCAATCCGGATGGCGACCATCGCGGCGATTATGAGGAATGGGTTCGTGATTCAGATCCGTTCTACTATGATAAAAGGGCATGGGATTACGCCGCTGACTTTATTTTAGGCCTTGTACTTGGTGATGCCGGAGAGAACATGGCAAGTATGGGGCTGATTTCTAATGACAGCATCCAATCAATTGGCTATCTTTCCGGTTGGATCGTTAGTGGCCTGGTTCTTGTTGGCGATATCCGCGACTCTATAGCCGCCCTCGCACGTGGAGATCTGATAGACACAGTGCTCAATGCACTCGGTCTCATTCCTCTCCTGGGTGATGGTTCGAAAGCTGCCAGGGTTATTGCTGAATTCCTACAATGGGCACCTGACTTGATCCGTCCGGTAACACGCTGGATTGCCACAACTTTTGCTGACCATCCACAAGTGTTTACAGCAGCGGCGGCAGTAGTTGGATTTGGTGGTCAGCGGCTTAGGAATTTACCCGCAAACGAAATTGCTCAGCTAGCCAAAGCTGATAATAGGGGAGATGTTCTCGAAGAGTTTCTAGAAAGAGGAGGAGAGTTTATCTCCAGACAGTTGAGCCAGTCTCAAGTCGATGACCTCTATAATAACAAGGTCAAAGTTAACCTCACCGTTCGCTTATTTTCGGAACGAGTTCGTAAAATTTCCCCATTAGCCGGTCAAAAACGGCCACTTGGGAAGCATCTCGCCCCACATGGCGATGAAAATTGCAGAAATGTTTTACACATTACGGAACCGTGTACGCCAAAGTGGGGAGAGTGTTCCAAATTTTGTCGGTTTTTCAGG
>DAOTUI010000184.1:0-7670 GCA_034437035.1 Chloroflexaceae bacterium | reverse complement strand
TTCACAAAAATGTTGCACAAAGTGCAACATTTTTGTGAAAAAGATAAACCAGTACCACGCTGCCGCAGGCGAATCGGGCCGTTCATCCAGGCACATGCCTGATTTGAATACCGACCGCGTAAGTCGTGTTAATTACGGCAGTTACGCGGTGGACGTTTGGACCACGAAAGCCGCGAAATGAGCGAAAACCGCGAAACGGCCAATGCCGGCATGCAGCAGGCGATCCCGGGTTTTGACGGGGGATATCGCCTCCGGCAGGGCGGAAGAAACCAATCTTTTTCACAAAACATTTGCACATAGTGCAAATGTTTTGTGAAAAAGAAAAAGAGTACCATGCTGCCGCAGGCGAATCCGGCCATTACCGTGCTCAAACGCCCAGTTTGCAGACCCACCGCGTAACTCCTGTTAATTATGGTAAGCGGCAGAATGTGCTACACTATGAGCGTGGTTGTGGAACAGCAAAGGGAGATATCATGCCCCGCGGATCTGCACAGCACCAGTCAGAACATCCCAGCTTTTATGCTGAAGATATTATCGCGGCCCTGGAACTTGATCCAAATGAGGCCTATGTTCCGGTTGCGCGCCTCGCCGGTCGCCTTGGCCTGAACCCGGCCCAGGAGGAGCAGCGCATTCAGGCGCACACTATGTTGCAGCGTGGCACGCGCCGCCTGCCGGTTGAGGGCGATGGACGGGAGGATCTGGCGCTCTGCCTACGCGTCGAGATGATCCCGCTCTGGCTTGCCACGGTTGATGCGGCACAGGCTGCCGCCGAGTTCCGCTCGCGCCTGGAACTCTACCAGCAGGAGAGTGCCTCGGTATTGTGGCAGTCCTTCAAGCCGCAGGGGTTTGGCACGGGGGACGAACTGCTGCCCTCGCGCTATGAGCAGACGCCTGCTGAGCATGCCTATGTTGCAGCGATGGCAATGGCAACCCTGGCGCGCCACCAGGTGTTGATTGAGCGGCAACTGGCCGTGGCGCAGGCCACGCGCGAAGAACAGGGGGCCGATCCCTGGTCAAGCGGTACGGCCGTGGATGATCCCCATGCGGCGCGGCTGGCTCAGGTGGTGCGGCGGGTGGCGCATACGCTCTCGGAGCGGTCACGGCGCAATGAGTATGGTGGGGCGTTTACCGGCCTCTATCGCCAGTTTGGGATTTCATCATACCGGCGTATGCCGCCGGCCCGGCTGCACGAGGCACTGGAGTGGCTGGAACGCTGGCATGGCGATATGCTGGGCGAGCCCGAACCACCACCTGATATCTAGAGAACAAAGAACAAAGAACAAAGAACAAGGAACAAAGAACAAAGAACAAACATAATTTCCGATAAAAATACGTCGGGCGCGCTTTGTTCTGTTTTTCTTTGTTCTTTGTTCTATCCATATACACGTCGGTTTATTTTACCCCGTTATCTTGTATATCTTTGCCCCAGGAGTAGTACCATTTGCGATAGGTGAGTACTACCGTCCTATTCCCCACCATCCGGTCCCCAGTGTATAGTGAAGTCATGCAGGCCATAACCTTTTCTTTACGAAGACCGGTGCTTCTGATATGTTGCCGGTAACCAGGAGAGGAACAATCATGCCCACTTCAACCCATGCTCGTCTGCTGCACCGTAGCGGTATGTTTAGCGCGGTGCTGCTGCTGCTTCTGACGTTGCTCCTGAGCGGCTCCCGCTCCGCCGTTGTTCAGGCCGACCCGCAGGTGCAGACCGGCACTCCGGCCGCCTTCTGCACGCCTCCCGTCGATGAGGTGTCGTTGTCGAATCCCACCGTTGTCACCGACTGCACCCAGGCCGGGTTGCAGGCCGCCCTCAGCGATGGCGGTCACATTACCTTCGACTGTGGGGCCAATCCCAAGACGATTAAACTGACCGAGCCGCTGGTAACCAGTGCTACCGAAGATATTGTGCTCGACGGCAAAGGTCTGATCACCCTGGATGGGCAGAACCAGACGCGGATTATGGAGAAGCCCTTTACCCCCGGTTCCGAGAATGATAAAACCAAAGGCAATGATCTGACCATCCAGAATATGCGGTTTATCAACGCCAAAGCACCCGCCGCTACTGAAAAGAAGGACGGCAATGCCCGTGGCGGTGCGCTCCGGGTGACCAGCCCCGGCACCAAGCTGCATATTATCAACTCGACCTTTGAGAATAACCGCACCACCAGTATCACCGATGAGGATAATCAGGGCGGCGCGATTTTCTCGGCCAATATCTACGAGACGGTTATTGTTGGGTCGGTGTTCACTGGAAATGAGGCCGGCAGCGGCGGCGCGTTTGGCGGTATTGCCACCGGCCTGATCGTCTACAACAGCCAGTTTACCAACAACCACGCCACGGACACGACCGAGGGCGGCATTGTCCGCGGTCACGGCGGCGCGCTGCATCTGGATGGTGTCACCAACAAATTCAACCCGGACTCAAATAAGATCGTGGATGTCTGCGGGAGCGTGTTTGACGGCAACACTGCCGTGCGCGGCGGCGGCGCGATCAAAGTTACCGTCTCGGATAACAAGGGCACGAAGGCGACCTACTGGCGCTCAACCTTTATTAACAACCGCCTGGTGGAAGAACCCCCTGCCGAGGGTCATGGCGGTGCGATCTACCATATCGAGGATGATCTCGCGGGTGGAGCAAACGAGGATAATATCGAGATCCGCGAGTCCACCTTTGAGAACAACTTTGCCGCCAAGCAGGGTGGTGCTGCCTGGATCAAGGTTCTCGGCAAAGGGCGCATCGTTAACACCACCTTTGTCGAGAACAAAGCGTCCGTGGCGGGGACCAATCGCGTTGGGCAGGGCGGCGCACTGATGATTAGTGGAGGTATCATTGATATTGTGAATGCCACCTTTGCCGAGAACTTTGCGACCTATCAAGCCGGCGCCATTCACGCGGGCGGCACAGCCTCCGATAAAGTAGTTACGCTGACGAACTCCTTGTTCTACCAGAACAAACTGGACCCGACGCACACCAATCCAGTGACAACACAGTGGCAGGGGTATCACACCAACCGTGAGTTGACCGACGGCGGGAATAACCTCCAGTTTCCGCGCACAAAAACCCCTGACTTTGACAACGACACCAACAATCTGATCACGGCGGGGACGATTATCTTTGAAGATCCGCTCCTGGGCTCTCTGGCGGACAATGGCGGCCCGAACAAGACGCCGGCGTTGCAACCCGGCAGTCCGGCCCTTGACGCCGGCAAATCTGCTGCCTGCCCCCAGACCGATCAGCGCGGCACCGAACGGCCCCAGGGTAGCGGTTGCGATATTGGCGCGTTTGAACTGGTGCGCGAATTGCGCCTCAGCCCCAGCCTGGTCAGCATGGATCAGGGCGGCTTCACCCTGACCGTGACGGGGAATGACTTTACCGGCAGCAGCAAGGTGCTCTGGGACGGCAAGGAACTGACGACAACCTTTGTCGATAGCAACACACTCCAGGCAACCGTGACGAGTGCGCAACTCGATAGCCCCGGCGATGTGCAGATTACGGTCAGCGGCTCCGATCTGCCGGCGATTACGCTGCGGGTGCTGGCGGAACTGGAACAAATTTATCTACCGCTGGTTGTCCGGTAGCCGCCCGCGATTGCTGCTAGTGCTACACATGAAACCGTATCCTCCCACAGCCGGCAGAGCTGTGGGAGGATGTTGCTGTGTGGCCTTGTGCTTTGTGGAGCATCCGGTATAATACAGACGTTCGATCCGGTCTGGCAGAATCAACCTGAAACCACGAGCAATGCGGGTATGGCGAGTAGTATTCACTTTGCGGAGACCGATGCGGCGTTGCGGCGCTGCTTTCCCACCATGCAGGTGCTGCGTCCGCATCTGACTGACCCGGACGCATTTGTCGCGCAGGTGCGCCGCCAGCAGCAGGCCGGCTACCGGCTGATTTTCCTGGAGGACGGGGACGCGGTCAGGAGCGTGTCCGGCTTTCGGGTGCAGGAGTATCTGGCCTGGGGCAAGGTGTTGTATATCGATGACCTGGTAACGGCACCGGATGCGCGCAAACATGGCTATGGCGAAGCGTTGCTGCGCCGGCTGATCGACCATGCGCGGTCGCTGGCCTGTGACGCGGTGCATCTCGACAGCGGCTACCAGCGCCACACTGCGCACCGCTTTTATCTGCGTATGGGCTTCGATCTGAGTTCACACCATCTGGCGCTCCGTCTGGCGTTACCCGAATGAATCTTGGAGTTGCTTTGTGCCCAATCCTTTTTAAATAAAACAACGTACGCGGTCGGTTCCAAACCAGGTCTTCACCTGGATAAATGGCTCGATTCGCCTCCGGCAGGGCGGGACCGACCAGATCTTTTTCACAAGAAATCACAACGTGATTTTTTTGTGAAAAAGAAATAGAGAGTACCATGCTGCCGCAGGCGCATCCGGCTTTTGGGTTTGATACCATGCCGGAACAGGTTGCACTGCGTAAGTCCTTGCTGCCGCAGGCGAAACGCTGCGCTCGCAGGCTCAAACGTCCGGTTGGCAAATCTACCGCATAAGTTCTACTATTTGAAAGGTATTGGCTCTATGCCCTTAGCTTTTTCAGATAGGCCGACCACGGCTGGTATCACAATTCGTCCCGAACGTCCCACCGACGCGCCGGCTGTAGCCGACCTGCTGGAGCAGGCCTTCGGCGGCACGGGCGAGGTGAACCTGGTTGCGGCACTGCACCGGCACGACGCGGTAACGGTTGCGCTGGTTGCCCTGGTTAACGAACAGATTGTCGGCCATATTCTCTTTAGCCCGGTTTCATTTGAGGTTGACCCGGCTTACGCCAACGCAGTTGCGTTGGCACCGCTGGCCGTTCTGCCCGGTTGCCGGCGGCAGGGCATCGGGGGGCAGTTGATACAGGCGGGCCTGGCGGCATGCCGGGAGGCGGGCTATGCGCTTGTCGTTGTGCTGGGGCACCCGGACTACTATCCGGCGTACGGATTTCAGCCGGCAAAGCGGTATGGCCTCGCCTGTGCGTATGTACCACCTGACCACGATGCGTTTATGATGCAGGAACTGCAGCCCGGAGCACTGACCGGCAAGCATGGACGGGTGACGTTCCATCCGGAATTTGACCAGGTGTAGCTACACTCTTCCACGAATTACGGACTACGGACTACGGGTTACGGACTACGGGTTACGGACTACGGACTACGGATTACCGGCTACGGACGACTGAAATGCGGCATCGATCTATCTCCCCCCTGGATGGCGCGCTATTTCTGGGAATTATCCTGATAACACTGTTGTTATACACCGCCACGCTGCTGCCGGGAATCGGCATTGGCGACACGGCCGAGTTCCAGCGGATTGCGCCAACGCTGGGCGTAGCTCACCCGACCGGCTATCCGCTCTACACCCTGCTGGGCTGGCTCTGGAGTAACCTGCCCCTGGGTGCGACGGCGGCATGGCGCATGAACCTCTTCTCGGCGGTGACGGCGGCACTGACAATCGGTATCCTCTACCTGACGGCCCGCATGCTGGAGCAGCGGCGGGTTGTGGCAGCGGCGGCCGTGCTGACGCCGGCAACCTCACTGACCTTCTGGTCACAGGCCACGATTGCGGAGGTCTACAGTCTGGCGTTGCTGCTGCAGGCGCTGGTCTTCCTGGCGCTGCTGCATTGGCGCGCCGGCCGGATGCCCTTCTGGGTGATTGGGCTGCTGGTTGGTCTGGGATTGGCGCACCATCGCATGATTGTCTTGCTGTTTCCGGGGATGCTGCTCTTCCTGGCGCTGACCCGCCGGCCCCGCCCGGCGGAGATGGGCCGGGCGCTGTTGGCGTTGTCCGGCGCATGCCTGCTCTACCTCTACCTGCCGCTGCGCGCGCCACCCTGGGAAGATCCCTGGCACCTGCTCCGGCAGTATGCGACTGGGGCAGGGATGGCGGCCAACTGGCTTGATCCGGCGCGACTATGGGACGAGGGGTTGCAACGACCATTCGAACTGGCGCGGCAGTTTATCTGGCCGCAGTTGCTGCCGGTGGGCACCCTGCTGGCGCTGGTGGGCACGGTGGCGCTGGTCCGGCGAGATCGGGCAGTGGCGCTGCTGCTGCTGACAAGTTATGCCGTGGTGCTGGCCTTCTGTAGTGCCTACTATGTGATTGACGTAGACGCCTTTCTGCTGCCGGCGCATCTGATTGCCGCGCTGCTGCTGGGGGAGGGCGCTATGCTGCTGCTGCGCCGCCTGCCCCGGCAGGTGGACAGCGCGGCGGGCTACCTGTTGCTATTACTCCCGCTGCTGCTCCTGGGGCGCAACCTGGGTAGTATTCGTGCGGCCAACAGCGCCGCTCCCGAACAGGAGGCCCGGGCCATTATGGCTCAGCCGCTTGACACGCCCGCCCTGATCATCGACGAACGCAACTCAATTGAGCGCCTGCGCTATCTACAGGATGTTGAGGGGCAGCAGCCGGAGGTGGCGCTGCGCTCCGACCGGGATCGTGCGACGATCCTGGCGGCGCTGGCGGATGGGCAGACGGTCTACCTGTTGGAGCCGGCCCCCGCCCTGGGATTAAGCCAGTGGCCGGAAGGTCAACTCTGGCAGGTGGGGGCGCAGCCGCTGACCACGGCGCAGACCCCCGCCGCCGGCCTGCGCTGGGCGAATGGCATCAAGCTGATCGGCTTTACGCTGCCGCCCGGCCCATACCATCCCGGTGAGACCGTCCCGCTAACGCTGGAGTGGGAAGCCGAGAGCAATCCCCCACAGATCTACATTCTGTTTGTTCACCTGGTCGGGCCCCAGGGCACGCTCTGGGGGCAGCAGGACCGCGCCCCGACCCCTGTGCCGACCAACCAGTGGCTGCCGGGCGACCACTATGTCGATCTCTACGGGCCACGGTTGCATCCCGATGCACCGCCGGGACGGTACGACGTGGTGCTGGGCTGGTACCATCACCAGACCCTGGAACGGTTGCTCGTTCGATCCAACGACACACCCACTGAAGCCGTAGATGCGCTGACGCTGGGTACGATTGAGGTGGTTGCGGGCGACAGGTGAGATGCTGCCGGAGACGCTATTCCCTTCCAGGGGAGGAACTTTCGCCTCCGGCAGGGTGGCACTAAACATCCTTACATTCTTTTTGAAAAAAGTGGCTCTCCAAGCCACTTTTTTCAAAAGAATAAAAAAATACCATGCTACCGCAGGCGCATCTGCTTTACACCTGGTCAAACGGGTAGTTTGGATGTCCACCGCGTACGTCGTGTTAAATAACACGACGTACGCGGTCACTCCTTGAGAAACTGGTTTCGCCTCCGGCAGGGCGGAACCGAGCATCCTTTTTCACGAACATGTGGCTCACAGAGCCACATGTTCGTGAAAAAGATCAAAAAGTACCATGCTGCCGCAGGCGAAGACTACCGTTGTGGGAGCACATGTCTGATTTGTACGCCCACCGCGTACGTCGTGTTATTTAAAAGGGAATTATCCTTGATCGTTCCGGCCAAGGACCAATACCTTTCAAATAACACGAGTTACGCGGTGGGTCGGCAAACTGGGCGTTTGCACACGGGAATGGCCGGTTTCGCCTGCGGCAGCGTGGTACGTTTGTTTCTATTTTCACGAAATTCCGGCTCGAAGAGCCGGAATTTCGTGAAAAAGATCTGGTTTCTTCCGCCCTGCCGGAGGCGATATCTCCTTCCAGGAGAGTGACCGTGTACGTCGTCTTATGTGAAAGGTATTGGG
>DAOTUI010000183.1:0-20902 GCA_034437035.1 Chloroflexaceae bacterium | reverse complement strand
CGTGATGTGTAAAACATTTCTGCAATTTTCGTCACCATGTGGGGCGAGATGCTTCCCAAGTGTCCGTTTTTGACCCGCTCGTGGGGAATTTTTATGAACTCGTTCCGAAAATAAGCGAACGGTGAGTGTGGCTCACAGAGCCACATGTTCCGGAAAAAGACAAAAACGTACCATGCTGCCGCAGGCGAAATACCCGTTATCGAGAGCAAACGGTCCGTTTGCACGCACACCGCGTAATTCGTGTCATGTAAGCGGATTGCGTGCGCGGCAGGCTTACCAGAGCCGCTGAAAGCGATTCTCTTCACCAGCCAGCAGCCGCTGAATATTGTTGCGATGCAAGACAAACACCAGCGCGGCAGCGGCACAGATAAAAAACGCATAGGCGGGGGCGATACTGCCGCGTGCCAGCGTGACCAGTGCCACGATAACCACCATCGTGGCGGCGGTGAGTGAGGCAACCGAGGAGATACGCACCACCTGCAGCGTAACCGCCCAGGTCAGCACGCCCACCAGCATCGCCAGGGGAAAGATCGCCAGCAACACGCCGCCGCTGGTGGCCACGGCTTTGCCCCCTTTGAACCCCAGGAAAAGCGGGAAGGTATGCCCAAGCATGGCGGCGGCACCAATCAGGATAACCGCGATGGGGGCCAGACCCAGGCTATGAATGGCGACCAGCGGCAGCAGCGCACCCTTGAGAAAGTCAAGCGTGATTGCCGCAAGAAAGGGCCGAAAGCCACACGAGCGCCAGACATTGGCCGCGCCGATGTTGCCACTCCCGATCCGGCGCAGGTCCACGCCACAGGTGCGGGCAACCAGGAAGCTGAAGGGGATAGAGCCGACCAGGTAGGCCAGTCCTATGAGGATCACAGTTGTCATCATTGCAAGCTCCTTGCGGTGAGCATGATGAACATTGAAAAATTAATCCGGATAGGTGCCGAACCGGTCAGATTTGTGGAGACCTGACCGGTCTCTCTCCGTGTATCCGGACGTATTTCTCACAGTTCATACTACTCCAGGTCAAGCGAATGCGGCCATTATAGCATGGCCATGGCCGGCGTAACCCAACCGGCGCATGCCGGTAGTAGGGAGTTAACACGCTAAAGTGTTGACACGCGCATTTGAGAGTGTACAATATGTCTAGCTACCAATTCCTTCATGAAGGTAAGGATCCCGGGATTATGGTTAACAATTTCTGTCCACGCTGTGGCACTTCTATGGAGCGGCGCTATGTTGAGGGCCGCACGCGTGATACCTGCACTGCCTGTGGCTACATTCACTATCGCAATCCGGTTCCCGCCGTGGGCGTTGTGGCGCAACTGGAAGGTGGGGTGGTCCTGGTGCAGCGAAAATTCGCACCGCGTGCCGGATACTGGGGGTTGCCGGCGGGCTATATGGAAATGGGCGAGAGTGCCGAGGAAGCCGCGATTCGGGAGTGCTTCGAGGAGACCGGGCAGATGATCCAGATCGATCATCTGCTGGGGGTCTACTCCTATGGCGATAGTGACTCTAGCGGGTTGGTGATTGTCTACGCGGCTACGGTGGTTGGGGGCGCGCTGCAGGCCGGCGATGATGCCCTGGAAGCCGGTATATTTGCTCCGGATAATTTGCCCTATCCCATGGCTTTTCGTACGCACCTTCAGGCGATTGAGCACTGGCGGCAGCAGGACCATCTCCTGAATGCGCAGGCGGGTACGCTGGTTCAGACGGGCCAGGGCATCCTGGTGCGCCGGGCCTGCCGGCAGGACAACGAGCGTGTCCTGGCGCTGCTGCCTCTGTTATCGCAGAGCGGTCCCGACTGCGAGGTTCAGGCGCTGGCCTCCGATGCGCTCTTCCATGACCGCCTGCATGACCCCGATAGCCCCATCCTGGTTGCGGAGATCGGCGGGTTTGTGGCCGGTTTTACCGCCGTCTCCTTTCGGCAGACGCTGGTTGGCCGGCGGGCGACTATTGACGAACTGGTGGTTGATCCGGCGTACCGACGGCGCGGCCTGGGGCAGGCGTTGATCGAAGCAGTTGTGCGGCTGGCCCAGTCGCGCCAGTGTCGGCTGCTCTATTTTGATACGCTCCAGGATAGTGCCGATGTTCAGGCGTTCTACCGCGCATGCGGCTTTGCCGATACCGGCGTGGCAACCTTACAAATCGGGTGATGCGGGTGCCGGCAGGTAGCCCCGTTCCTGACAGGCCGCGATAAAACGTGCATACCCTTCTTCATAGGCCGATGTGTCCGGCTCTGGTGTAATCTCCCGGTCCAGGTGGACCATGGCGCGAGTGGCGCTGATCAGATCGGGGTAGAGGCCGGCGCCGGCTGCCAGGATTGCCGCACCAAAGGCCGCCTCGGTCTGACGTGGTACCACCAGCGGGCGGTTCAGAATGTTGGCGCGGATCTGCAGCCAGACGCGGCTGCGCGCGCCGCCTCCCGCCATCCGGATCGGCCCCGCGACCGTTGCTCCCAGATCAATCAGCGTGGTGTAGGCCAGTCGCTCCAGGTAGCCGACACCCTCCAGGCAGGCGGTGTAAAGCTCCTCCGGTGTTGTCGGGTTCCCCAGCACAAAGCCGCGCGCCTCCGGATTGACAAACGGGAAGCGCTCCCCGACTCGCTCCAGCGGATAACAGACCAGTTCTCCCGGCGTGAGTGCTTCCGCCTGGCGATCCAGGGCAGCCAGATCCGCGCCGGCAAAGCGGTGAGCCAGCACTTCGCCGCCGGTGTTGCTTGCGCCGCCGGGCAGCCAGATGCCGGCCGGGTGGCGGTGCGAGTAGATCCGCCCCTGCGGATCGGGCAGCAACCGTGTGGTGACGCCCTTCAATCCCAACGTCGTCCCCAGCACGCTGAGCCACTGCCCCGGCTCGTTGGCGCCCCCGGCAATCTGCGCGCTGCAGCCGTCGGTCATCCCGGCGATGACCGGCAGGCCGGTAGGCAATCCGGTCGTCGCCGCCGCCGCCGCCGTGACCCGGCCGATCAACGTGCCGGGCGGGACGATCTGCGGGAAGCGGTCGCCGGGCAGCCCAAACTTATCCGCAATAAAATCGGGCCAGCACTCCTCGATCAGGTCATAGCCGCTCTTGAGCGCATGGCTCCAGTCGCTCACGCCATACTCGCCGGTCAGACGACCCACCAGCAGGTCGGCGGCGTGGGCAAAAAAGCGGGTGGCGGCGAACGTATGCGGCTCGTGGCGCTGCACCCAGAGCAGTTTGGGCAGGCTGAACGAGGCGTTAAAGCGGTAGCCCACCCGATTAATCAGCGCGCTGCCGACATGGTTGAGTAGCGCCGCTTCATTCTGGGCGCGCTGGTCGCTGTACATCAGCGCAGGCCGCACCGGATCGCCCTCCCGGTCAAGCAGGCAGAGCGTGCCCGAGGTTGCCGTCACCGTCAGCGCCTGAAGGCGCATGCTGTCGGATATCTGCGCCGTTGCCGCGCGCAGGCCGTCCGCTGCGGCTGTCCACCACTGTTCCGGATCTTGCTCAAAGGTGCCGGCCCCGGTTGCGGGCGTAACCGGCAGCGCCTCGGTTGCCTGCGCCACAACATTGCCCCCGGCATCGGCAAGGATCACGCGTACACCCTGCGTGCCCAGATCAACCCCGGCAACCAGTTCTGATGTATCAGCCATTCCCTCCATCTTCCCGTTCTATCTGTTCGCTTGTATTTGCTTGTGTCGCGCATATCCCGGACTTATACCAATTTGCCATCAAACCAGCAATCAACGAGCACGAGCGCAACGGACGTAATGGCGACACGTTCCTGGGGATCATCTCTGCGTCCTCTGTGTTCTCTGTGGCTATGATAACAAATTACGCGGTGCAGACTGTTCCGGCCGTGTACCGGACCCGGAAACCGGTTTCTTCCGCCCTGCCGGAGGCGATATCCCCCGCCAAATATGGGATTGCCCGATACATGTCAGCATTGGCCGTTTCGCGGGTTTCGCTCATGTCGTGTTGTTCGTGGTCCAAACTCCCACCCGTCCACCTCTCATGGTGACACGACTTCTGCGGTGGGCATTCAAATCAGGCATTTGCCTGTATGAACGGCCCGATTCGCCTGCGGCAGCATGGTACTCTTTTTCTTTTTCACAAAAAATCTGCACCTCGTGCAAATTTTTTGTGAAAAAGACTGGGATCTTCCGCCCTGCCGGAGGCGAAATGCTCTGCCAGGTCAGTGACCGCGTAACTCCTTTCATGGTGACAGCATATGCGGTCATGTGCAAATAGAATGCCGGGCGCATACAGCACGGACAAACCGGTTGTCTGATAACGCTGCGCCAGGCGCGCTTTGTTCTCTGTTTCTCTGTTCGCTTTAGCTGCTCCTGCGCCGGTTAACACCATCTTAAAGCGGTCTTCAAGGAAAGATAACAATTGCCCATTACGCTGTCAATGCCGTTTGGAAAAACTTTGCCTACTCTCAGAAGAGAAAGGAGCCGCGCATGCTTCGTTCGTCTGTGCGTCGTGTCGCGCACCGCCTGATCGGTCTGGTCGGCCTGGTTCTGCTGTTGCTGGTGTTCCTGCCGCTGGTGCAGGCCCAGGAGCCGCCCTATGTAACGCTGGCGGGCTTCGCCGTTCTTCCCGCCGACACCTTCGCGCCCGGTCCTCCCTCGGGCTTTGCGATTGATCCGGCCAATGACCGCAATCCACCTTTTCCCAGCCAGCCGGTGCAGGGCATTAGCGCCATCCTGCCCAAGTGGAACGGCAACTACCTGGTGATGTCGGACAACGGGTTTGGCTCAAAGACCAACAGCCCCGACTATCGCCTGCGCTGGTACGAGGTTGCCCCCGACTTTGCCACACAAACCGTTGCGGTCGAGGGCTATACCGAGCTGCAAGACCCCAACGGCTTGATCCCCTTCCCGATTGTGAACGGCAACCTGGATCGGGTCTTGACCGGGGCCGACTTCGATCTGGAGTCCTTCCGGCAGGCTCCTGACGGTACCTTCTGGTTTGGCGAGGAGTTTGGCCCCTACCTGCTGCATACCGATGTGGCGGGCAACCTGCTTGAGCCGCCAATCCCGACGCCCTACCCGGCTGCGCTGGCGCCCTTTATGCGTGGGCAACCCTACATCCGGTCGCCCGAAAACCCGGCCTTTGCGGATCTGCCCGACCGGGATGCGCAGGTTGCCGCCGCCAACCTGCCTACCAGCCGGGGCTTCGAGGGCATGGCGCTCAACCCCAGCGGCGACAAGTTCTACCCGCTGCTGGAGGGTGCGCTGCTGGACGACCCGATCCAGACGCGCCTGCTGCTGCTGGAGTTTGACCTGGAGACCAGGCGCTACACAGATAACTTCTGGTTCTACCCGGTAGACGTTGCCGGCCACGCCATTGGCGACCTGACGGCGATCAACGACAATGAGATGCTCGTGATCGAGCGGGACAGCCGGCAGGGTGAGGCGGCCGAGTTCAAGCGGATCTACAAGGTTGATCTGCGCGAGGTTGCGCCGGACGGTACGCTGCAGAAGGAGTTGGTGGTCGATCTGCTCTTTATCAACGATGTGGCGGGTATCACCACGCCGGAGCCGGGCGCAATCGGTTTTGGCCCGCGCTTCTCCTTCCCCTTCGTGACAATCGAGGCGGTCTACCCGGTGGATGAGGACACGCTGCTGGTGACGAACGACAACAACTATCCCTTTAGCTCCGGGCGGCGTCCCGGCCTGGCCCCCGACGATAATGAGTTTATCTTGATCGACCTGCCGATCACGCTTGACCTGGCGCGGTAGTGTAGGGGACAGGGGACAGGGTGCAGGGGACAGGGTGCAGGGTGTGGGTTACAGGTTTCGCGCCTTGCGCCCGCTTTGCGTCCTTCGCGGTCCGGATTCTACCACTCTAACCGGCTGCAAGCGGCACAACCCAACCAGGCAACCTGTCACGGAACGTTGAACCATGCCTGAGTTTCGCTGCCCCCGCGTGGCTACGCGGGGGCGTGTGATTCTACGGACTACGGACTACGGACTACGGATTACGGACTACAGGTGTGGTATACTTTACCCGGAACCTTTCGCAACTCCTGGGAACCGCCAGAGGGCCGGAAAAACCGTTCTCGGGCAGCCCGCCCGGGCCGAAGGAGCATTGCCATGGATGACAAACGCCTGGTCAAGATCAGCAAATACCTCTCCAAACATCTGCGGCATCAACCGGAGCGCCTGGGCCTGACGCTGGAGCCGGGCGGCTGGGTTGCGGTTGAGCAACTGCTGGCGGCCTGCGCCCGGCAGCAGTTTCCGATCAGCCGCGAAGAACTGGACGAGGTTGTTGCGCGCAACAGCAAGCAGCGCTTTGCCTTTGATCCGACCGGCGGGCTGATCCGGGCCAACCAGGGGCACAGTATCGCCGTTGATCTGCAACTGGAGCCCGCCCTGCCGCCGGAACGCCTCTATCACGGGACCGGGCATCGCGCCGTTGAAGCGATTCGGCGTGATGGGCTGCGCAAAATGTCGCGGCACCATGTCCATCTCTCGCCCGATGTTGCCACGGCGCGGATGGTGGGAACCCGCCATGGCCGCCCGGTGGTCTTTGCGGTTGATGCGGCGGCGATGCAGCGTGCCGGGGTTACCTTCTACTGCTCCGCCAATGGCGTCTGGCTCGTGGAGAGTGTCCCGCCGGAATATCTGCACGAGTTGGACGAGCGCTGAAAGCTGACCACTAACTACTGAAATAACAGGACTTACGCAGTTGACATGTAAACCGGACGTGTGACCAGATGGAAGCCAGATTCGCCTGCGGCAGCGTGGTACTTTTTGATCTTTTTCACAAAAATGTTGCATACAGTGCAACATTTTTGTGAAAAAGAATGGGTTCTTCCGCCCTGCCGGAGGCGAAATGTCCTTTCGGGTTCGTAACCGCGTAACTTCTGTGAAATAATTAAAACCTGGTCAACTGACCAGGGCATGCGCTACCTGAGTGTCTGATCCCGGCGGCGCAGTTCTGGTTTACAATAAAATGTGATTATATAGCCCGAACAGACCAGAAGGCATAGAACAAACGTCTTACTCGATAACAATGCGGTAAACTGATCTATTCGCCGTCTTTTTCGTCTCTGTTCTCTACAGTTCTCAACAGTTCTTACATTGACGTAAGACAGATACAGGAGGTGACAATGATGTCGCACATCCCCCGATCAATCCGGGTATACCTGGAAGACCAGCGCATACCCTACGAGGTTGTTGACCACCCACGCGACTATACCGCCCAGGAAACCGCCCATCATACCCACACCCCCGGACGCGCGTTCGCCAAAACCGTCATCCTCTGGATCGACGGCAATTATGCTATGATTGTCGTCCCCGCCGATCACCAGGTCGATCTGGAGCAGGTGCGACAGGCGCTGGGTGCGTGTACGGTCAATCTGGCAACGGAAGAAGAAGTGCGCGCCCTCTGCGCCGACTGTGAGGTCGGGGCCATGCCTCCCTTCGGGCCGCTGTACGCCATGCCCATGTATATCGTCGCCGAACTTGCCGTGAATGAGCTGATTACCTTCAATGCGGGTACGCACACCAGTGCTATTCGCATGCGTTATGCCGACTTTGAGCAGTTGGTAGCGCCGCAGGAGATCACTCTTTCCCGGCAGGTGGGGCTATAGAATGAGGAGGTCAGCCATGACACTGCATAAAATTCTGATCCCGCTGGATGGATCGGCCTTCAGTCGGCAGATTCTGCCCACGATCAACGAACTGTTCCATCCGGATGCGTATGAACTTATCCTCTTACGTGTCGCGCCCCCGCCCCACGCCATCACCGATGTGCCACCTCCACACACAACCGGGGCATGGCCGCATGTCACGCCGTCGCCACGTAGGGAAGCGTATGCAGAGCATACCATCTCCGTAGCCGAAGTAGAGGAGAGTGTGCGGAGCGACCTGCAGGATGAACTCCTGCGCCAACTGTATCGCCTGGAACAACGGGGCTACCGGGTGACCACACTGGTTCGCTTTGGGGAACCGTCCGAGGAGATTGTCGCGGTTGCCGATACCGAGAGCGTTGATCTGATCGCTATGGCAACCCACGGACGCACCGGCTTTGCGCATATGCTGGTCGGCAGTGTGGCGGAGCGGGTGCTGCGGCATCTGACGATCCCTGTGATGATGCTGCGTCCGTCCGAGTTGCTCTGACACTGAACCCGTATAATCGACAACCCGGCGACGGGAGACATTGCATTCCCAATACCTCCTTTTCCCGTCGCCAATCCCTAATCCCTACCCCTGATAGACCCGCCGAAAGCGCTCCCGGGCGCGAAACAGGCGCGACTTCACGGCGCTGTTGGAACAGCCCAGCACATCGGCGATCTCCTGTGTGCTGCACCCCACACAGGAGTGCAGCATCAGCGGAATGCGATAGCCGGGGGGCAACTGCGCCAGGGCCGCCTGCACCGGGGCATCCTCGCCCAGGCGGGTTTCCATCGAGCGCCCTTCCTCTATCAGCCACTCCGTATCGAACAGCGGCAAAAAACGGATCCGCCGTCGCCGCCGCAGATAATCATACGCGGTATTGGTGGCAATCCGGTAGAGCCAGGCAACGCTGCCGGCCTGCGGATCGTGCTGATCCCAGCGGCGCAACGCCTTGACAAAGCTCTCCTGGAGGAGATCCTCCGCCGCCTCGCGGTCACTGACCAGGCGCTGCAGGTGGGCCAGCAGCGGCCGCCGGTACTCCGCATAGAGCGCCTCGATGCTGGCGTGTTGTCCTGAACTACTCATTGGTTTTATGTCTCACCTCATCGAGCGGGTCCACTACAACCATACCACCCATATGTAACAGGTATATCTCATTTATGTAACGGTCACGTAACAGTCATGTTAAGGGAATGTTAAGAAGCTCGTCAGTACCTGCGAAGTTTGATTTGACTACACCCAGGACTTCCGTCAGTCAATGAACGTATTGCTGTGGTATGGGCACTTTTATCTTTGTCGAAGTAGACGTACAATGATGAATACAATCCCTGGTATTGTTGCAATGCTCCATCCACTAACCACACAAGTCCATAATGCATAGATTTCGTCTTCCGGGAAGTAAAACAGAATGAGTGTTGTAATGTATGCACCGATATAGAGTGCTGGATAAGAGAGGAGCAACACCCAACCGGGGATATCAGGGTGATATACCAGGCAAGACGATTGTCAGATAATACATGGTAGAGTATCAGTATCAGAAGGAGGTTACCCCAATGGAAAGAGGGATAAAAACTAGGAAAATTGCTCTTTAAACACCAGTATATTTTAGTTCATACTCGTATGCAAGTATAGTATGAATGAAAGACAGTGCTGGAAGTATATCGATCACAAGAGCAAGAAAAAAAGACCGTAACCGGTTTCGGGAAGGTAGCAGTTTATTCGAGAGCTCACTCATAAGCAACCCTAAGAGTATTGAGCACATACTTGTACCAACAAGTACATGCTCAACGTTTAGACTAATATGGTTTATCCGAGAGAAGCCTTCCAGAGCGAACGAAAAGTATGGTTCGAATGGAGCAGGAGTTACAGCAGAGTCTGGTCGGCTACTCTCCCTCATTCGCTTGCTTGTGAATGGACAGGCATCTCTACAAGACCCTCATCTTCAAGGTTCCAGTAGAGTGATGGGCCAGTAATCTGAACACTTCGGTTTCGATTAGCCCGGATGTCCTCCGTAGCTGCTCGGGTTGCGCCTGCTCTTTCAAGATTCTCTGGCGTGAGTGCATCATAGATAAGCGTGTACGTTGCTTCGGTTACGAAGACATCAGGGTCATGCTGCATCTTGTCCAAATCCTGCGGAGTAGTAGTAATTTCTGCTTCGATCCAGCCCTTAATCTCCGCTGAGTTGCGATCTGTGATATCACCAGTCACCATCTTTAGTAGATTCTGTGGCACTAATTCGCCATCTTCCGGCCCACCGGCAATCGTTATCCGCATACCATCACTATCAACTGCGCGCATGGTATAGGAATGAACCTCAACATGGTAGGTTTTTACGAATTGCTCAAATGCTGCTTGTGACAAAGGCTGACTAAAGACGACCTTGATAAATAAGGAATCGTTAAGGCGTTGTGCAATCTCACGAGATGCCGTGCGGTTAAAATCAATGTAGGCCTTTATGCCCTTGCTAGAGAAGTAATCATACGTTACTCCTCCATATACCTCTTGTGTGAGAGTGTCAAAGAAAGCATGGTATTTGATCTCTTCAGGAGTGCTCTTACTGATCAACAATACCTGCTCTTCTTCCGCTCCACCAATTCATGGTTCAAGCAGTGCGAATGATGCTATCAGGATCAACACAGTCAGACCACCAATAATCCAGGACCATCGGGACAATAAATTCCTTAGCATAATGAGAGCCTTTCTCTTCCAGATCTAAGATCTATGCAGTCAAAACTCCGCGAATTCGGTATCCATAGTAAGTTCCTAGCATTGGAAAGCAACATCGTTATTATTAGGAATACAGAAAACGCCGTGATAGTCCTTGGCAATACCATCGTGGCTTCCATACCACCTATCAGCGTCATGATAGGTATCAGAAGTGATTTTTCCAATACCGCGTTGTGTTCCACCAGAATTTGCCCACTTTTCATCCTTAAAAAGATGTTGAAAGTAGTAATCCTGACCAGCTACCAGATTCTGATATCCGTAGATAAGGAACCGTATTTCGTTGTCGTTCCCGGTAAAACATCCCGCCTTTTTAGTGAAATGTTGCCAGTTTGGCAGATTTGACCACGACCAACCTGCGTTAGCTATTCGAATATCACCACACCCATTATCGGTTGCGCCGTGACCATTTTGACTACACCCAGGACTTCCGTCAGTTAATGAACTTATTGCTGTGGTATGAGCACTTTTATCTTTGAGGAGGTTCCGTCGTACCAGGGCCATCTTGTAACCTTCTTAGTTGGGCGTACCAGCAAACCCATCAGCAGGATTAAGGCTGCGCCGAACCAGTTCGTTTACTTCGACCTGCTGACCTCCACGGTAGGTGACCTCATTTATACTGAACTGTTGCGGCGTTTGCTCAATGAGAACAATAGAGGGCAATTGACCCGGTTTGGCTTGTGTCAGGATCGCCTCGACTCGACCGAGATGAACATTGCGGGCATAGACATAGGTTCGGCTGTTGTCAGGTTCCTCAATGTATAATTGCCACGGCTGACTGTCGTCCCACACCGGTCGACCATCATCCAAGACTTGGACTCGCGCGATAAGCATAGCTCGCTCTTCTATGCCGTCACCGTCGAAGTCTGCCGTCGTCTCCCGCTGATACTCCCACTCCGGGTGCCCAGCAATGGCTGTTGGTAGCGTGGGGTCTACCAGAGTCTGGGGTGATGACGTTGTGGGAGTTGCAGTTGCTACAGCCATGGGTTCCGCTATCATAGTCATGTTGGTTTCTGTGCTCCCGACCGAATTACATGCTGTAAGTGCTGTCAACATGACGAATAGGAGGATTGGTATACGTACACCTATTTGCTGCAACTGTGCCAACCACAACTTTGACAATAGCTGAATGCTAGTGTGTAGGAAAACCAGCGTGTTTTGCATAAATACTCCTTTCATGTACGTATCTACATACCGTCTTCTCTAATAATGGGCAAATCGCATGATGCACCTCCATCTAAAACATGAACAGTCGCTTTACTGCTGTTATAACTACAGCAATAACTGTTCTTCTACCTTATACGCAGTGTGATCCTACCACCCCTATGTAACAACTATGTCTCATTTGTGTAACAGTCACGCAACAATCATGTTAAGGGAATGTTAAGCGTTCTGCCAGCGATGATCGCAAGCACCGCCGGGTTGCCCGGCAACCGGACTTCAGGCCCACTTTGTTCTCTGTTCCTCGGTTCTCTGTTCTTTGGACGTTGCCCTTGACACCACCGTGTCCCATAACTATCATGTCCAGGCACTGACGAGAAATGGTAACGCGTGCCCGGCGTTGCAGAGAACAACACCAGGTAGGAAAAGGACAGAGAAGCCGCATGCCCCCGTACATCCTGATTGTTGACGATGACCTGGCCGTTCTGCAGGGCGTGGCAACGCTGCTGGAGCAGGCCGGCTATGCCACCCGCAGCGCGGCGACCGGCGCGCAGACGCTGGATATGCTGGCCGATGCGCCGCTGCCGTCCCTGATCATCCTCGATATCATGCTTCCCGAAATTGACGGCTACACCGTCTGCCGCCATATTCGCCAGTTGCCGACCTATGTGCCCATTCTGATGCTCTCGGCCCGTGATGAGTTGACCGACAAGGTTGCCGGGCTGGAACTGGGTGCCGATGAGTATGTCACCAAGCCATTTGCGCCGCGCGAGCTGATTGCGCGGGTACGCGCGATGCTGCGCTTTGCCGGGCAGCAGACCAGCGCGCCCCCCACTACCGAAGCGCCTCTGGTCGGTGGGCCGGTGTTGCTCTGGCGGGCCCAGCACCGGGTGGAAGTCAATGGCTGCACGGTCGAACTCACGCCCCGGGAGTGGGCGTTGCTGGAGCTTTTTCTGGAGCATCCCGGACAGGTGTTTGGCCGGGAGACGTTGCTGCGGCAGATCTGGGGCGACACCTTTCTGGGCGACTCGCGCACGGTTGATGTGCAGGTGCAACGGCTGCGCGCCAAGATCGAGCAGGTTCCCGGTACGCCGCACTGCATCCAGACGGTGCGCGGCTTTGGCTACCGCTTCGTCGTGCCGGAACCGACCCGGCCGGTGGGGTAGTTTATGGCTACCCACCATAACCGCCTGATGAACGGTGAGCGAATAGTCCCGGTATAGCGTACGGCAGAAGAAACGGTGCAGAGAATGCTGTAAAATGGTGCAGAGAATGCACCCTACTGTGGATTTCCGCTGTGGTCTCCTGTGGTCGTGATGTCCGGGTTACTGGCGGCGGACGCGCAGAAGCGCGTCCCTACCACAAAATATCGACACCTGAAAGATCCGGGAGTCCCGGCTTTAGCCGGTGAAATGACTGCCGGGGTAGCGGCATACTGCCGGGAACGCCGGATCTGCAACCTGCAACCTGTACCCTATACCCTGTACCCTATACCCTGTACCCTATATGATCATCCTTGACCTGAAACTGACCCTGTTTTTGTTGCTGCTGGTGCTGCTCGCCGGGTTGGGCGCGGCGCGCTGGCTGCTGCAGCGCTCCCGGTCATATGCGCCGCCAGTTACCCAGGTGGAAGCGCTGCTGGAGCGGCTGCCGTTTGGTCTGCTGCTGCTCAACTCGGATGGGCAGATCATCTTTGCCAACACCCCCGCGCAGCAGATCCTGACCCTGCTGCGGCAGGACAGTTCGCATGCCGCCGGGTTGCTGCTGCACCAGGCGGGCATCCTGACGCCGGCACTCGTCCCCCGTAGCGGTAGGTTGTCCCCGCCAGTGCCGGTGCGCTGGTGGTGCTATCCGCTGGAGGGTGGGCACACCCTGCTGGCCCTGCTTGACGAAGCCGATCAGCAGCATGCCCTGCGCCGGCAGCAACTCTTTATCAACCAGTTGCTGCACGAACTGCGCACCCCGCTCACCGCCCTGGTTGCGCATATCGAGATTATGCGCAGCCCGGAGACCAGCGCGTCACTTCACCAGACTTCGCTGGAGACGATCGGGCGGGAAACGCAACGCCTGACCCGGCTGGTCCGCGATATGCTGGAGTTGTACCGGCTCGAAACCAGTGCCGACCTGCACCTCCAGCCAACCGACCTGGTGCTGGTGGCCGAGGATGCCATCGCCTCGCTGATTCTGCAGGCGGAGGAGCGCGGGCTGCGGCTCTCCTTCGATACGGATGCCGCGCTGCCCCGCGTACTGGCGCATCCCGATCGGCTGCGCCAGGTGTTTGTCAATCTGCTGGACAACGCCATAAAATATTGCCGCCCGGAGGATACGATTCGCGTCTGCCTGGCAGCCCGGGATGAAGAAGTGGTCTGTAGCGTGCAGGACAGCGGGCCGGGCATTCCGGCGGCCGATCTGCCCCATGTCACCGAGCAGTTGTACCGGGGGCGTACCGATGTCGCCGGGATTGGCATGGGGCTGGCGCTGGCCGGGGCCATCGTCTGCCAGCACCAGTCCACATTGGTTATCACCAGCAGCGCCGCGGGCGCGACAACGGGGACTACCTGCCGCTGGAGCCTGCGCTACGCCGCGCCGTTGGAACGTTCGGCGGGAGCACCGGCACATGCCCTACCCGATCAACCGCAGTCCCCGCTGGATCAACATCAACCTGCGACACATGCTTATGAAGAAGTTGTTTAACCTGCCCCGGTTGCGCCGCGCGCTCTGGGTGCTCCTGCTGCCGGCGCTGCTCGGCGGCTACTGGCTGCTGCCCATTCACGGGCAGGTGCTGATCTTGACCGACGCCGCGCAGCAGCATCAGGGTGCATGGCCGCAGACCTGGGTTACACCGCCCGCCGCCCGTCCCGGCGATGAAGTCACCTTTTATCTGCGCGACAATGTGCCCTGGGCGCATGTCCGGCTCCTGGTCGATGGGGTTGAGGTGCCGCGCGATATCGACTATGCCGCCGGCAGCGGCCCCTGGACCTGGCGCTGGCAGTTTGCCGTTCCCGCTACCCGGTACGAAGCCGTCTTCTACCACGACTGCCACACCGGCTGTATTGAGCGTACCCGGGTCGCGCTGGGGCCGGTGGGCACCCTCCCACCGCCCGTACCACTGCGCACGCCAACCAAACTGGGGGCGGTCTTTGCCGATCCTGCACGCGACTGGCATGGGCGGGCCGCATGGACGGTCGAGCTGACCTACGCCGAGCGGCAGGCGGACGATGTCGAGTTTAGCATTGACGGACTGGCCCACCGGGTGGAGCAGGCCGGCCGTCAGGGATTGCGCGTGCTGGTGCGGGTGGCCTACGACCGGCAGCAGGCGCTGCCCCCGACCGGCGATGAGGTGGCGCTGGCCCGCTTTCTGGACTACTGCGCGCAACTGGCGCGTGACGACCGACTGAGTGGGGTCTATGGCTACATCATCGGCAGCGGCTTCAACGGCCTGGATGAGAATGTGCTGTCGCCGGAGCGACCCACCCCGCCGGAGTGGTATGCGCGGGTCTTCAACGGCTACGGGCTTCCGGCCGCGCGGGACGACAATGTCGTGCAGCGGATGCGCGGCATCCGGCCCGAGGTGCAGGTGCTGGTCGGCCCCGTTACCCCCTGGATTGACGACCAGGATGGGACGTTGCCCGCAGCGCACAATGTCCCCTGGCTCAACTACTTCAACACCATGGTCGCCTACCTTGACGAAGCGGTGGCGGCAAAATCCCAGGCCGGCCGCCCGTTGACCGCCCCGGATGGCTTCGCAATTCAGGCTCCCGGCCGCCCCGGCGCCGTTGACGAGCCCTCCCAGGAGCCGGCCACCGACCTGCGCCGCCCGGAGTGGGATGGCGCTCAGGCGGGCTTTCGCGTCTATCAGGACTGGCTGGCGATAATTAATCGCTTCCCCACAACGCAGGGCCGCCCGGCCTATATCATCTCCACCAACACCTGGACCGCCGATACGCAGGTGCCCCCCGCCCAGAACTACCCGGAGGGCTGGCTAACAACTGCTCTGACCGCGGCCAACCGCGAACCGCAGATCCAGGCGCTCTGCTGGTTCCTGGATGCGCCACCGGGTGATATGTGGGCCCCCTTCAGTCTGAGCCAGGGTATGGGCAAACTGCATACCGCCGCGTCCGAGTTTGACGGGTTGTTGCAGCAGTAGCACGCATACTCCCTTTTGTTATCATCGCCACAGCGTCCACGGCGGACGCAGAGATGTTGCACGGGAAGGTGCTGCCCTCCGCTCATTGCCCCCATTCCGGCTTATTGCTGCGTTGATGGCAAACCGGGATAACCGTGTGTCCATCTTAACATTCTCTTAACACAATTGTTGCGTGACTGTTACCCAACTGAGACATAGTTGTTACATTGGGATGCTAGAGTTGGGCGTGTCAGCACAGTGTCACCCTTAGCTCTCGGCACAATCGAGTCAGAGAATAGCAGATTGAATAAAAGAGGTTCGATCAATGACAGGAGTTACGCAGTCCCTGACCTGGAAGGTCATTTCGCCTCCGGCAGGGCGGAAGAAGCCCAGCTTTTTTCACAAAAATGTTGCACCATGTGCAACATTTTTGTGAAAAAAGATAAAAACGTACCATGCTGCCGCAGGCGAAGCCGGCTTCCATCGGGTGGAACGTCCGGTTTGGATCTCAACCGCGTAAGTCCTGTCAATGACTCTACGAAACTACCGTGTCGTTCTTGGGATCTTCATGATTTTCTTGACTTTCACGCCGAAGTCTCTGCTGCGCAAAGTACCATTTCTGAGGACACACCAGTTCTTGTTGCCGAAGATAAGACAGCAGAGGTCGACTGTGGTCAATGGGAGGGCACTCCCTCTAACCGAAGGCCGTGTGATCCAGGCACTGTCATAATTGTTCGTGTAACTACGTTCTGAGTTGCAAATCCTGACCTCTGCTTAAGTACTTTAGTTTACAACTGATTTAGGATTGTTATATTTGGCTTATGTCTGTGCAGTTTTTTGGCTGTCCACATTTTGCTCCCAGAAGCAAAATGTGGACAGCATGATAATATCGATACTATCCTTGTTCTTACAAAAAAAGAATGGAGATAAACGCAGCATGGTTCATCAGGTATGGAAATGGAATAGGCGTGTGTTCATTCGTATAAGTCTGATTTTCCTCGTGCTAGTCATCGGGGTCGGTAGTAGCCTGACATTCATGCCATCCGGTATAAGTGGGCAAAATCCATGTGATAAACAGTTAGTGACATGTCCATGGGTATGGTCAGGAAAGACCTGCCTCGACACGAGTGGCGGTATACGCTATCTCACTTTTGGTCAGACCTGCGCACCGAACGAAGTGCCTGGCCCACTCCGCCTTGACCATGCGTTCACTTATAATATCCGGAATTTCCCGGGGCGGTTTTTTTATACGATAAAACATGTCTATGAAACGAATACTGCCAGCGTGCCAGTAAGGTAAATTTACATACAGATTAGATTTAGATATTATACTGTGATGGGTTCGGTCTGGAAATATAGAAGCATCCAAACTGTAGCGGGGTTAGACATGGTTCAAACCTACTTGACAGTTAACATAACGGAATGACTTGTTCATCCCTTCCTGATGCACCAGAAAGTTTCTCCGGCAGTCCGAGATCGTTCAGACTGTCAAGTAAGAAAAGCCGATTCTGAACCATGTCTTACTTGATAAGAGGAGTGTATGGATAAAACATACTACTTAAGACATTGTTACATTTTGATCCTCGTATGCTTATTCCTACCTGCTTGCACTCTCCGTTCCTTCCATCCCACACCTGTAGATGCGCTGACGGAGATACCGGGCAAGGTCGTTGGTTCACTCAATGACGCATCCTCTATCCACATCCTACAACAACAGGCGGTAGCTGAGGGGATGGTATTGCTCTATCGTTGGCAACGCACCGATATGCGCAGCACCAATACCTTTTGTCTTGCAGCCACATTTGTCACCCCCGAAGGACGTGGCTGGAGAGCCCAATCATCAGGCTATTTTAGCGAAGTACCGTCTGGACACACCAGATGCACCTTCACTACCAGGAGTGGGTTTGAAGCCGGCTATTATGTCGGTGGCAATATCACCGATTTAACGACTGCGTATGGACTGAGTGCCCGTGGTACGCATGTGCGCATTACCTGGTCAGACGGTGTTGTAAGCCAGGTTCCGCTGCAAAACGGATCATTTCTTGCAGCACGGCCCGAAATTTTGCAGGTGGAACGGATGGAACTGCTTGATACAGATGATACGGTGCTAGAGATAGAGGAGTTTTAGAAATTTCATAATGAGAGTGAGAACTCATTGCAGCATTTGACCAGGCGTTGCAGGAACGGCACGAGCGCGCGCATGATGAGACGGGTCAGTAACACCAGGCATGCGGCTGGCGTTCAAGCCAGGCATTGGGTCTGGTGCAAGTCTGGAGAATATTATGACAGGTAACCGGCTGACTCTATTCAGCAATGGGAGCGAGCGGATGTTGTACTAGCGTTCGTGGCGCTACAGCCTGGCACTCTGCCCAGTTGTATGGGGGTATGGCGATAGATCACCCGGCAACATTGAGGTTGTAAACGCTGCCCCATAAAGTTATGATCTACAGGAGCATATGCTGCTTAAGCGGCAGAAGGATGCTAGCAGTAGTATACAATAACCGATTAGTTTTAGTTAGTCATTGGATGGTTGCTGCCTATGTTGTTGCGCCTTGATCAGCCACGTCAAAGCGATCCCAGTGCTACCCCCGATCACGCTCCCGCTCAATGCACCAAGCAGACTTAGGAATCCAACCCAATGCATGAGATGCGCCCCAAAGTCGGCGATACTCAAATGCGCCATCACGCTGCGCCAGACCGGTCCATCCATAACCCAGACACTAATAGCAGCACCATAAAGCCCAACACCCACTGCCCACGTTATGCCACTTGTCAACAACCAGACTATCCGGTACTGCTGTGGTACATGGAGCATCTGCTCTTGACCGCGCCCAATGGTTAGGCCCACTACTGCGCCTGCGAAGGCAGCAAAAATCGCCCCACGCAGCAGCGCTGCGGGCTCGCTTTGTCCCACCGCAAACATGTTGAGGATACGGAGCAAAGTTGTGCCAAGAATAGCGATGATCGCACCAGGCACCCACCCGGCAATACTCATGCTGAACAGGTTCGCCAGAGCTATGCGGGGATAGGCAACACGCCCACGCACTACTAGCCACTGCATCAGCACGATGGCCACACCACTCACAGCAGGGACGTAGAGAAGCATAGTGGAAGCAAAAGGACTCATTACGATACTCCCCAGCACACCGCCACCCAGGCTCGCCACAAGCCAGGCGATGCTGGGGAAGGGTGAGTGGGTGTCATTTTTTTGCAATGCTGTTACTTACCGTACGTCATATGGTACGCCTCCTCTTAAGAATTAAGAATACAGAGATATAGTAAGATACTATACCTCTGTATATTGAAACCATATTTACATATTAACGGTGAATATATACAGTGTCACGAACGACATCCGGCCCTCCAGCAAGAGCCACACCGCTATCACCAATACAAAGGCGAACCTCATCAAAATTGTATCCAAATCCTAGCAAGTTCCAATTATACACAGCGAACGCTGCATACACCTGTGCGGCTGTCGTCGACCAGCGTATACTTTCTGGAGAACTAGACGGAAATCCATAGTAGAATACATACTCGTTGTCAGATGAATCTCCGTCACAGTTACCGTCTTCATACCAGAAAAGACTAAGGAAAGCGGAAGGAAATACTCATCCCTTCTGTGTTCCATCGTCCAGTGGGCGTGGCAGCACCAAGCGGGGGAGAGCAGACCAAGGGATGGATTAAAGTTTCCGCTTCCCTAAAAGGACCATTTACAGATATCGTCCAGGTATTTTCAATTGTATCATTCCAAACTGCATTAGGAGCAGCAGTACGTGGGTTTTCACCAGGAAGCGACTTATCTGGTGAGGTTATCTGGTTATATTCATCCGCTTCCTCTTGAAGTTCTTTTTTGTCAACACCTACGCGTTCAGCGAATACTTTGACAAATTCCTCGTATTGTGTCTCGTTAAGTCCCTTAAGAAATGCGTCTACTTCTGGTACTGTAATCTTTTCTGCTAATATGAGATCAACAAATTCGTCTATAGTGGGTTCATTCGTTGAATTCATTATCTTCGCCGTAGCTACTCCCGCTGGAGTATTGCTGAAAACAACACCGAGTAGTATTAGCGTGATAAGAGCCTTGATCGAGCGCATAGTAACTTCCTCCTTGTTTGTAGGACTAGATTTTGGTGCGAAAGTCCTGGTTGCGACCAAATGATTGGTTCTTGACGCGCTTTTATGGTTACTAAAGGTTCATTAACGCTGTGAAACCTGGGTTTTGCACCAAAATCTAGAACTAATAATTTCGCGGTCTCAGAATACCATCAACCGTCATAATATCACTATCACATCTCATTTGTATAACATTCATGCAACAACTATGTTAAGAACGTATTAAGAAAATGCAACGGCGCACGCTACTAAACGATCATAGCCATGCCGCATAGCATGCCTGCACGAGATAGGGATAGCCAGACAACGATGGCACGGTAGCCGAGCCAGACGTCAGCACTCAGGCACTATATTCGTCTTCTAGCAGTTTGCTGTTGCCAAACCGTTGCCAGGTGATTTTGCCACGCAGGTCTTCCCATACCCGCTCTGCTGAGTTAACTCGGTCCAGTGCGCAGGCTGGAAAGCAGGTCAACATTATGAGGAAAGCGTAGCGTTCGTGGCGTTACGGCCTGGCACTCTGCCCAATTGTATGGGGCTATGGCGATGGACCACCCGGCAACATTGAGGTTGTGAAGGCTGTCCCATAAAGTTATGATCTACAGGATCATACGCTTCTTGAGAGTCAGGATCTCTGCAAAACACTCTGAAAAGCATGAAACACACCCTGGTGGCGTGAGGGATCAAAGACGGCGAAGGTAATCTGCCGGAAGCGCTGCTGGAACAGCGGCTCGGCGAGGACGCCGGCAAAAACCTCGGCGACTTCCTGCGGGTCATCCTGGAAGACGCCGCAGCCCCACGCCTCCAGCACCAGCGCCTCACAGCGATGCGCCGCCGCAACCGCCGGCAGCATCCGCGTGCGCTGCTCAAGCGTTGGCCGAATATGCCGACGGTTGCGGGGCTCATTCTTGCGTACCGCTCCGGCATTCACCGCCGCCACCGTAATGAATCCGGTTGTCCAGGGCTGCTCAAGGAGTTGCCCGGCATCATCCCGGAAGACGGGGACGCCCGGCGAGAAGATCACATGGTCGGAGTAGAGACTGGTCTTCAGGTGGCGATGGTAGGTATAAGGGAAGCAGTAAAAGCAGAACCCCCCAGGATGTGGTAGGATACCAGCACACCTGAGTATGGAGGAGCGCGATGGAACTGACCACCGAGTTGCAGACCCTGTTCATCGAGACGGCTAAGACGCTGAAGG
>DAOTUI010000182.1:0-7139 GCA_034437035.1 Chloroflexaceae bacterium | reverse complement strand
GCAAAGGCAAACACAAAGCCGGCGACCAGCGCGGCAAAACGGTCGGTCAGTAGCGCGCGCGCCAGGCGATAGGCAAAGTAGCCCGCCAGCCCGAACGAGAGCAGCACCAGTGTATTAAAGGCAACCACCGGACCCGCAACCAGCGCAACCGGCAAGACCGTCAGCGCATTCGGCAGACTGAGTGTTTGCCAGAACAGGTTGATCTGCTCCGGGTAGAAGAGATAGTGCGTCAGATAGGGATTTTCGCCCGCCAGCAGCGCCTGCCGCACCCACCAGAGATTCCAGATATTCTGCCCGGCGTCTACCGGCAGCGTACCCTTCTGGATGACGCCCGTGGGCAGATGCAGCAGCAACGGCCAGGTAAACCCGATACCGAGGACCAGGTAGCCCAGCAACACCGCCAGATGCCCGCGCCAGGACTCCGGTGGCGGTTCAGCGGCAAGCGTATTAGTATGCAACGTGCGCGTCGCTTCAGTCATAGACTCCGTACCTGACTGTTTACGCAAACGGGGCGTATCATACCACACATGTAGAAAACAGAGAAGAAGTAGCGAGAATAGAGGAACCGATGGTATGTCACCGTGGGGCGGTGCGGCTGAATGAACGTTGAGGCATCGTTCACAATCGGCGATGAGCGCTTAACATTTCATAGTGCCGCCATCAGGCGGTTGTGCCGGCCTGGAACTGCCTGATGGCGGCACTACCTGAGTGCAAGCTGGTATGCGCGTTTGAACGATGCCTGAAATTCTAATCCGGATATCGTGCCCGGCGTCCCGACTAACTGACAGACTATCTGTTGACGCGCCTGGCGCAGTGTCGACTGGTGTGGCAACTGATCATGATTGTGCATGAACCCCAATTGATGCACCGCCGTCCGCAGGTCTATCCGGCGCTGAACGGCGATCAAAACATCGCTCACCAACAAACGCTGCCGCACCCGTTACTGCTCCACCGCCACACCCTCGGTGCCGACCATACGCTCGAGTTCCTCCACCAGCGCGGGTGAGAGATTGACGGTATAGCGCGGGCGCAGCACTACGGTACCGATGCCGTTGGGCAGGTAGAGTTGCACCCGGTCGGCCCCCTCGTGTGAGCGCAGGAGGCTGTCGGCGGCTTGCATCAGGCCAACATCGGCATCAAAATCGCCGGTACGCGGCAGGTAGAGATGCAGGCAGCGTGTGGGCGGCTGGTAGCTACTGCCATTGCCATTGCCGGCATAGCCGTTCTCATGAACATTGCCGTTCCCGTGAACATTGCCGGCGTCGCTATCCAGGCTGACCTTCGTGCGCGCCCGGATTACCGTTGGCATGGGGGTGACGGCCAGGGACTGCGGCGGTGTGGCGGCATCCGCCGGATGCGGCTCCGCTGCGGTGGAGAGCGCGTCCGGTTCCGGCACTGCCTCCTCTTCCTCGCCCCGCCCCTCGATATCCATCTCAGGCTGCACCACAGCGGTTGCATCGGTGCGGGCCAGCGTATCCAGGGAAGCGCAACTCTCCACAATTAATTGCAGCGTATCGCGGCGGTTATCCACCTTGGCGGTAATCTGCAGCACCGCATCGTCTTGCAGCAACTCGCTATACTGCTCCAGCGTCTTGGGGAAGACTACCAGTTCGATAGTGCTCTCCAGATCCTCGAGCGCGGCGACCAGCATGGTATCGCCCTTCTTGGTAGAGATCCGCCGTAGCCCCGTCAGCATGCCGATAAAGGTCTGGGTCTTGCCGACAATCTCAGCGGTAATCTCACTCAGGCGGAGCGTACCGCTTGTATCAATCCCCTTGAGCGCCTGCACCACCGGATGCGCCGAGATATACATCCCCAGCAGTTCCTTCTCCCAGGCCAACTGCTCTTTCTGCTGCTCCGGGGTTTCGCTCAACAACGGCAGCGGAATGGAGCTAATACTTATATCGGACGCGCCGGCATCACCGCCCATCATATCAAACATGGTCACCTGCCCGGCCTCACGTGCCTTCTGCGCATCAATCCCCGCCGAGAGCGCCTGATCGAGGATGGCGAGCTTTTGGCGGCGCGTTCCCGGCAGGTTGTCCATCGCGCCCGCCTTGATCAGCCCCTCAACGGTGCGCTTGTTCAGCGCGTGGCGATCCACCCGTGCGCAGAAATCCTCCAGGCTCCCGAATGGTCCTTCCTGCTCGCGGGCGGCGATAATCTTCTCAACCGGCGCTGTGCCGACATTCTTGATTGCCGACAGACCAAAGCGAATGCCCCGCGCATGCACGCTATCGGCGGCTGCGGTGGCTGCCTGCACCTCCTCAATCGTAAAGCCCAGGCTGCTGCTGTTCACATCCGGCGGCAGGACCACCACACCCAGCCGGGAGGCTTCGTTCACGCCCTTGGCGACCTCCTCGGTATCGCCCGCCGCCGCCGAGAGCACCGCCGCCATATACTCGGTCGGATAGTTGACCTTGAGGTAGGCGGTCTGATAACTCAACAGCCCGTAGAGCGTCGAGTGGGGTCGATTAAAGGAGTAGCCCGCGAAGGGCAGGATCAGTTCCCAGAGCTGATCGGCCTGCTGCTGCGTCAGCCCCTTGTGCAGACAGCCCTCCTTGAACTTGACCTCGTTCTCGGCCATCAGATCTTTCTTCTTCTTACTGATGGCCTTGATGACAATATACGCCTGACCCAGCGTAAAATCGGCGACGGTCTGGAGCAGTTGCATAATCTGCTCCTGGTAGACGATCACGCCGTAGGTGTCGCTCAGGATCGGCTCCAGGATGGGATGCAGATACTCAATCGCCTGGGGATTATTCTTGTTGCGAATATAGTTGGGGATCTGCTCCAGCGGACCGGGCCGGTAGAGCGCCACCATCGCGTAGAGATCCTGCACGCGGGTGGGCTTGAGCTCACGCAGGTAGCGGGTCATGCCCGCCGACTCAAACTGGAAGACGTTGGTCGTCTCGCCGCGACTCAGGCTCTCAAAGGTTTTGCGATCCTCCAGCGGAATATCCACCAGTTCTATGCGCTGCCCGGTGGTACGCTCAATATAGTTGAGCGCCTCGGCCACCACCGAGAGGTTGGTTAGCCCCAGGATATCCATCTTGAGCAGCCCGATATTTGCCAGCGTCGGCCCCTCGTAGGCCGCCATCACCGCGTTCTCGTCCTTGGTGGTACGCTGCAGCGGCACGATATTCTCAAGCGGGTTCCGGCTGACCACCACGCCGCAGGCATGTGTGCCCACGTTGCGCATGCGCCCCTCCACCCGCCGGGCATTGTCGAGCACCTCACCCAGCCGGGGGTCGCTCTCGCGGATCTGGCGCAGCTCGGGGACGCGCTCGATCGCCTGCTCAATCGTGATACCCACCGGCAGCGGCGGGATCAGTTTGGCGATACGGTCAACCTCGCTCAGCGGCACATCCAGCACGCGCCCGACATCGCGTAGCGCGGCCTTGGCCCCCAGCGTGCCGTAGGTGATAATCTGCGCCGTATTCTCGCGCCCATACTTCTGCGCGATATATTCGAGAATCTCGTGGCGGCGGCTATCGGCAAAGTCGGTATCAATATCGGGCATCTCCAGGCGCTCGCGGCTGAGGAAGCGCTCAAAGAGCAGCTTATTCTCAACCGGGTCCACATCGGTGATACCCAGGCAGTAGAGTACCAGCGACGCGCCCGCCGAGCCACGCGGCAGGCAGGGGATACCGCGCGAGCGGGCAAACTTCACATAGTCCCAGACGATCAGCATATAGTCGGGGAAGCCGGTGGCATTAATAACGTCAAGTTCGTCATCCAGCCGCCGGACATACGCCTCGGGCGGGTTGCCGTTGGTGCGCCGCATCAGTCCCTCTTCGCAGAGATGGCGCAGGTAGGAGGCGGCATCATGCCCTTCGGGGATCTCAAAGGCGGGCAGTTCCACCCGGCCAAAGTCAAGATCGAGGTTGCACAGCTCGGCAATGCGCCGGGTATTCTCCATCGGCGCGGTGCCATACCGCTTGAAGCGCTCCCAGATCTCATCACCACTCATGATGTGGTAGCTGTCGTCCATGTCGCGCTTTTTGGCGCAGAGTTCGCCCAGTGTCATGTTGTAGCCCATCGCCAGGATCAGTCGGTGGGTTTCGATATCTTCGCGGCGCACAAAGTGGGTGTCATTGGTGATGACCAGCGGAATGCCCAACTCCTGACCGATGCGCACCAACTCATCGTTGATGCCCTCCAGCTCGGGGACATCCTCGTGTAGTTGCAATTCCAGGTAGTAGTTGTCGGGGCCGAAGAGATCGCGGTGCCAGGCGGCAATCTCGCGCGCCCGGCTCAGGTCGCCCTGCGAAATCGCCTGCGGGATCTCCCCGGCCATGCAGGTGGAGGTGGCAATCAGCCCCTCTTTGTGCTGCTCCAGCAGTTCATGATCGATGCGCGGCTTGTAGTAGAAACCGTCCAGATGAGCGCGCGTGGTCAGCCGAACCAGGTTGCGGTAGCCTTCCGCATTCTTGGCCAGCAGCAGCGCATGGTAGTAGTTGCGGTTCTTGGGAGAGCGGTCGTTGTGCGCACCGGGGGCCATGTAGGCTTCGACACCGATAATCGGCTTGACGCCGGCTTTCTTCGCGGCCGCGTAAAACTCCATCGAGCCATACATCACCCCATGATCGGTCAGGGCGATGCTATCCATCTCCAACTCGGCCGCGCGCCCGGCAATCGCCTTCGTCGGCGCATACCCATCCAGCAGACTATACTCCGAGTGAACATGCAGGTGGACAAAATCTTTCATGAGTTATCCATAGCAATAGTCAGATTTTCACAAAGCGGCGCCCCGGCAGCGGCAGGACGCAACCGGTAGCCCGGCAGCCGCCAACGGCAATAAATTCTTTACACTTCGACAGAGGTTCGTAGTTGTGATTTGACATTCCCGTGGGGCATGCGAACAATCTTGCGTGTCGGGTTGTCTGTCATTTGGCATCAGGATGCACTGTTCCGGCGTAGCCCAACCCCGGCGGCATGGAATGCAATTGCACCGCCCCAATTATAGCACAGGCATGCCGGGAAAAGATGCATACAGGCGGTGGATTTTGTAAGTAATTTTGTGGATAAGTTGTGGATTAATGCCGCTTTACGCCGGCAGCAGGCGCAATCGCGCGGTCATGCTCAGGGCAGAAATTTCTGCGGATAGAGACCAGACAGGTCTCCGAAGACCTGTCTGGTCTGGCACCAGCGTCAACGTAGGTGCGGCTTGCAGCCGTACACACAGCCCCCCCTCAGGGCAGAAATCCCCGCACCGCCGGCCGGCCAACCTCCTGACCGGCGAGGATCAGGGGCAGTTCATCTTCGGCAGTGTAGTTGTGGCGCTCCCGGTAAACCGGCAGTTCATCCGGCCCGGTCGGGTCGTTGTAGATCTCGACCTGCTGATCGGGCAGGTTCACAATCCAGTAGTGGGGTATCCGCGCGCGGGCATAGACGCGCTGCTTGAGCGTGCGATCGCGCTGCAGCGTGGTATCGGCCACCTCAACCACCAGGGCCGGATCCGCCGGTGCCGGGTGACGGTCGGCGTAGTCGCGCCGCGCACCGCGCACAATCATTACATCCGGCTCCGGCTCACTCTCTGCTGTGGTGATCGGCTCCTGGGCATCAACATACCAGCCGGGCGGAACCATGGCAGCCAGGGCCTCCCGCAGCAGTTGCGTACACATGCGGTGCGCCGGTTTTTTCGGCATTTTTAGAACCAGCCATCCTTCCAGCAGTTCAACCGGGTCATCATCGGTGAGAATACCGGCACAGATCATCCGCTGGTACTGGCTGACACTCAAGCGCCAGAGGGGTGCGCCGGGTCCGGCCACAACCGGTGCGCCAACCGGCGAAACTGAATGGGTATCAACAGACATGTGCAGGCTCCTTTCCGCGGTGGATGGCCTTATTGTACAGGAGTGTGTGCCAGGTGTCCATACCCGCTCTTAGCCAGTTATACGAAAATAGGCGCGTTTGCCGACATGTAGTTGTATATTTGTGCTAAAATGTCCACACGAATGGTTTAGCCCAGGTGTGCATCATGACCCTGATCCGGATCCAGCCCGACCTCCGGCAAAAGCTCGACATCCTCGGCGGCGAAGCGGTGGATGAGGTAACGGAGGTGCCCACCACCGGGAGCATTCAGCGTGGCATCAAGCATCCCACCGGCTTTATTTATGATGCGGCGCGGCAGGGCGGCGGGAAAATGCCGCTCTTCAAGGTGCTGCAGACCAATGCCTGCCGCTATACCTGCAAATACTGCTTCACCTCCTGCGCGCTCAAACGGCAGCGCACCAGCTTCAAACCGGACGAACTGGCAACCACCTTTCTGAGCCTCCAGCGCAGTCGCCGCACCGAGGGGCTGTTCCTCTCCTCCGGGATTGTCCCGGATGCCGACAGCACGATGGAGAAGATGCTGCGTACCGTCGAGATTGTGCGTGGGCGGGGGGAATTCAACGGCTACATCCACCTCAAGCTGATCCCGGGTGCCGCCTACGATCTGATCGAACGCGCGGTGGAACTGGCCGACCGGGTGTCGCTCAACCTGGAAGCACCCAATCCGGCACGGCTGGCGCAGCTCGCCCCAGAGAAAGAGTTTACGCAGGCGATGTGGGAGCGACTACGCTGGGCGCGCCGGATTATGCAGCGGCGGCGGGCCGCGGGTCTACCGGCGGCCCGCTCCCTGACCACGCAGTTTGTCGTCGGTGCGGCCGGTGAGAGCGACCAGGAACTGCTCTCCACGGTGGTCCGCGCCCACACCGAACTGGGGCTCTGGCGGGCCTACTTCAGCGCCTTCCACCCCATCCCGCGCTCGCCCTTTGCCGGGCTACCCGCCGAAGATCCGCTACGCGAACTGCGGCTCTACCAGGCCGATTTTCTCTTGCGCGACTATGGCTTCCGCTTTGCCGACCTGCCCTTCGATGCGCAGGGCTTGCTGCCCCGTGACAAGACGCCCAAGCAGGCCTGGGCCGAACGGCACCTGCACGAACCTATCGAGGTCAACCGGGCACCCCGCAGCAGCCTGCTCAAGATTCCCGGCATCGGGCCAAAGAGCGCTGATAAAATTATCGCGGCGCGGCGCGAAACCCGTCTCCGTGACCTATCACAACTCAAGCGCCTGGGTGTCACTACCGGCTGGGCGGCACCCTACGTGCTGCTGGATGGGCATGCCACGGCAATACAATTGCGGCTGTGGT
>DAOTUI010000181.1:0-29623 GCA_034437035.1 Chloroflexaceae bacterium | reverse complement strand
AGGAATTGCGCCAGTTCTCGCACGGGATTGGCAGCAGGTACCCGGCAGTCAACCTTCAGAATTAGCAGGACAGGATCGGAGGGACGAAAGGCAGCACGATATGCCCGCAACAGAATATCCCATCCTTTGCGTGTCCCCCACTCAAACACCGCGAGCAAAAGCGTATAGTCCGTCAGGTGTGTGCGCTGCTGTCCGGGATGAAAGCATGTTGTATCGACACCGAGCGGCACGACATAAACCGGTCGCTGCACGCCACTGGCACGGAAGACATCTGCCCCCCAGTCTGTTGGGGTCCAGACCTCATCCATCTGATTGGCCTGCTCCACCCAGGTTGCCGGCAGGCGATCAACCTCCAGCATAGTAAACCCGATGCGATACGCGCCACTGTTTTTGCTAAAACGATCCCCATAACCATAGACCACCTGCGGCACACTCAAGGACAGCGGCAGGGTTTGCAGTTGACGAATGCGCGGATGCAACTGTCCCATCAGCACCTGTTCATCGTGATCGGCACCATGCAGGAAGAGCGGACGAACAGCAATGCCGCGCGCATCCAGACCCAGCACGAAAGCGCGGGCCGAGCCGCTATACCCGGTGAGCGACGCAAACGTAGAATGCCAGACCAGCGTGGGGACGCTGGTGGAAGGTTCTGCCAAGAACCCACTATAACTATCCACACAACGTTCCTCAATTTTCAACGGTTTTATCAAGCATTGCCAGATACTCTTCAACACGGCGGCGTGCCGCACGCTCCTGATCAAGCTGCACAATCAGGCTATCGGTCAGCCGTACCAGTGTTGCGTGAACCTGGTTTGTCTGCTGTAATTCCGGGCCAAGCAACCACCATGCCAGGCGCGTGCGCAGACGTGCAACCAGACCCTGCGCACGTTGCGGGCGTATTTCCCACTGTCGATGCAGGTCAGTCAGTTGCTGTGCCAGGTACGGATCACCAAGAACCACATTCGTCAGGTTTGGCAGGGAAGCAGGAGGAGATGTTGCGTGGTGCAGTGATTGTTCAATTGCCGCAAGCAGTGAGGCACTATCCTGGTTAAGATCAACCAGGAAGAGCGACGTATCTGGTTGAGAAGCAGCCATACTATGATATCCTCTGGGGAAACTCCCAATCTTTAAGCTATTGCATCAGATGCCATAGTATACACAAAATATGCGGCAGGTCGAGAACCCACCGCATAGAACGAAACGAACGCGTGACGCGAGATAAATAGCTTATGTGATGCCCTTTAGCGCACGGTCAGCGGGAGATGGACATCGTATATCTGATTTACAACGTGTACCGTAATTGGCACAGTAACATCTGGTAGACCATTGGCCGTAATAGTTAGCGATGCAGTATAGCTCCCCAGTTCAACCGACGTTGTGCTGTCCGGCACAGCAATCGTGATATACAGTGGTTTAGCTGATGTGCCGCTGGTATGGCTGAGTTGCACCAGGTTGTTCGGATCATTTTCGGTAATGCTCCAGTTCAGTGGTGACTCATCGGCATTCGTAATGGACAGGGCATATGAACGGGAGCGATCGGGACTGATGAGCGCACCGATCTCTGACGTAGATGGGACAATACCGGGCGTAACTGTAACTGGTTCGACAAAGACCCCGGTGTGCTGTGGATTGCCATGAAACATTGGCCAGGGTGCGCTATAGGGTGATTGATTGCCGGCAGGACTGTTGAGAAATGTATCAAAGTCACGCCAAACGTACAAGAAAGCTCTATTCTGAAGAGAAGCATTGTTTCGACTTGAATGTGAACCGCCCATTGCCAACTCAAGCTTCCCATCGCCATCAATATCACTAACAGCAGGTGTTGAACGTACTGGCATCCACATGAAGAGTGATTTTAGTGGGCAGGCTGAGATTGGACCGTTCGGTGTACAGGTCGTCGTTAAGGATTGACCATTGTCACCACGGAAGATGGCTATGCTGTTCTGAACAGCTACAAGTACCTCAATTGATCCGTTACCATCGAGGTCTGCCAATATTGGATTATTCGATGCTTCAGTAAAATCCGCTTCTTCGCCTGTTGCACTCTCTGGTGTGACAATCCACAATGGATCTGAATTATCATATGACCAGGCTATTAGTTTACCATGTCCAGTCTGAGGATTTCCAGGCCGTCCATCTGAGACAGTGGCTACAATATTGAGTTTACCATCGCTATTAATATCACCGACTGCTGGCGAAGAGACAATACAATTAGGCGAATTGAGGGTACGTTCGAGATTTCCATTATTTGCCGTAAAGATCTTAACCCATTTCCCAGCATTGACATATGTACAACTGGCCCCTAAGATTATTTCGGTTTGACCATCTTTGTCAATATCGCCAATGGCTGGAGAAGAATAAATGGATTGATCAAAACTAACCGACCATAAAGAGCCTTTGCCAAAGCCTATTGTTCTACCTCCATCTCTGGCACAAATAGGATCAGGAGTAAAATAAAGATGTGCATTAGCATCGAAAGCATACAGAAATCCCTTTGCCGTTTCTTTACGAGCCTGGAGAGGATTTGCAGGATCGCAAACCCTACCAGGAGTAAAATCGGTTCCAACAATGATCTCCAATCGCCCATCATTGTTAATATCCGCAAAAGCTGGAGAAGACCAGATTGTGTCCATTGCGAAATAACGCCAGCGTAATGAACCATCTTGATTCAAGACGTAGAAATACAAGTCATTTGCACCAAAAGTGACAACAACATCTCCCTTCCCATCAATATCAGCCACACTTGGCGTAGAAAGCACTCCTGACATACGACTGATAGGTGATACAGGAACTGAGTAATTCCAAAGTGTCTCACCTGTCGCACTATAGGCGCGAACACCACCAGAACAGTCAGAAACTCCGATTGTGCCATATCCAACAATTACCACTGCATTACCACCACCAAAATTAGCAACCGTTGGAGCAGTGTTAATGAATCCATTATTAGGCGAGTACGCGCATTCTGTAACGCGTCTTTCCCACATAAGAGAGCCGTTTTGATGATAGACATAGACAACTCCGTCTTCACCGCCGACGACTATCTCCTTTCCATTCCCGGTACTTCCATCAATTTCAGCTATAGTTGTAGAACTGCGAAGAATCTGCTTTCCTGAGAGAGGTAGTCCTGGAGGCGTATCATCACCCTGGAGATTAGGTGTGTGTTTGAAATTGGTATGAACCGGTGCATCGCTGCGATAGAATCCTGATACCATTGATGGTATTAACAACAAGATACACGTAATGAAGATGAGGATAAGGTTCCTGGTCGACATAAATCACCTCTTTCTCGGTAGTAGTAGTGTAATAGCGATTTCACAAAAGACCGATCGCATTGAAATGCGAGAATCTGAAATAGTGATGTATCATCATCAGTGCTTATGCAAGAACACTCCTTTCTCTTTTGTAAGGTTAGTACTTAGTACTACAACGAAAGAACATTTGTTGAACTCCGCATTTCTACGTGGAGAAATAATAACCAGCACACTTGAGCGCCATCCGCTCGATGGCTTCCCAAAGCCTTGCTTACAAAGGTCTCGTTGTAGTACTAAATTGTGGTGCGAAACTCGGACTTCACGACATTGATGAACCTTTGGGAACCACAGGAATACATCGAGAACCAGCAGCTTGGTCGCAACCGAGACTTTCGCCCCAACATCTAGCACTAAGCCAAATCGTTATCTATTTTAAGAAAGAGTATTACCATGCTATTACCAAGTGTGGTAGGCTTTCCAAAATCCCATATGGTAGCTCCTCTCACCTTTCGCATTTTTGCCAAATCCCCCCAAGTCGCCTAAGATTCTTGCAGAATCGCTATGCCGAGGAGGGGAATACCGATGGAAGCGCCGACCATTGAACGCGTGGATAGTGTACCGTTGCTGCTGACCTGGATGGAGCAGATGCACATAGCCTAGACCATTGACTAGCGTAACGTTTGTGCAATCAGACGCTCAGTCGTCGTCCAACCGCTTTTTTTGAACATTGCCAACTGGACACTCGCGGAGTCCTTCCATCTGTGTCAGACTACCAGGTGCAAGCCACAACAGCCTGACCAGACGAAAGGACTCCAGGATGATTATACCGCCGTTGCTGTGGATGCCCGCGTTGCGGGATATGACCACGCACCTGTGGGCCGCTGGATGGTCGTGGTGGGGCGTGGGATCGTCGCTGCCGCCGGATGCCACGCCGACACCGGGGCTTGCCCCAGTCGTGCCGCCCGTGCCGCCCGTGCCACCCACCGATCCGCCCGACGCCACGTTCACCGATCACGCCCTGCTGGTGCTGCTGGGGGCGTATGCCCAGGATCTGGGCGTCATTGATCATCTGGCCCAGATGCCGCTGGCCCAGCGCACCCACACGCATGCGCCGCAGGACAAGCTCATCCAGTTCCTGGTAGGTATCCTGGGTGGCCTGGACTACCTGCAGTACTTCGATACGGCCGCCCACCCGCTCACCCGCGATCCGCTGGTCGCCCAGGCCTGGAACCAGACCGCCTTCGCCCATTATTCGGGCGTGAGTCGCACGCTGGCCGCGGCTGATGCCGACACGCTGACCGCGGTCACGCAGCGGTTGCGGGCAATCACCCAACCGCTGGTGGATGCCGAGGTACTGGCGCTGCTGCAGAGCGACCAACCGCTGTGGCTGGATGTCGATCTGGTGGGGCGTTCCGTCAGTCCCACCAGCACCTCCTATCCCGACGCCGATTTTGGCTGGATGGACGACGGTGTGGCCAAAGGCTACCAGACGGCGCTGACATCCCTGGCCGGGGGGTCCAGTGGACGCATTCTGTTGAGCAGCCAGCGGTATCCCGGCCGCACCCACTCGGCAGCATGTCTGCACGCGGCCATCTGCGCCGCCGAACAGGTCGTGGGGGGGCATCCGCAGCGCCGCACCGATCTGGTGCAAACGCGACTGGATGCCCTGGCAGCGGATCGGGCGCGGGCGGAGGATCGGCAGCAGGCGCTGGCGACCCAGCAGCAGACCCTGGACGCCGCGATCACCGCGGCGGTGGCGGCCCAGGCCGCGGTCACCCGGCTGGAAGCCGATCCGGTGCCTCTGGCGCGGGCGGATCGCCCCCACCGTCGCCTGAGTCGCGCCCATAGCCGGGTGTCCACGCAGGTGCGCCGCCAGGAGCGGCTGCAGCAGCGGCTGGCGACCCTGGCGGTGCGCCAGCACCGGGCGGATCAGCAGGTCGCCATACTGTGCCAGCAGGAAGCGGCGCTGCAGGCGTGGCACGATCAGTTGGCCACCGAGAATACCGGGTTGATAGCCCCCCTGCCGTTGGTCGTGCGCGTGGATGCGGGCTTCAGTACCGATGACAATCTGACCTGGCTGATTGCGATGGGCTATGCCGTCGTAACCAAGGTACACAACGGGCAGACGACCACCCGCATGCGCCGCAGCATCGCGGCTGATGTGGCCTGGGATGCAGTGGGTCGCAATGCGGAGGCCGTGCCCTGGGCTGCCCAGCGCGTGGCGACGTGCCCGTACCCGTTGGAGGCGCTGGTCGTGCGCTACCATCTGCCCGATCGCACCCGCTACACAACGTTGTTGAGCTACGGGCGTGCCGACATGACGGCTCCGCAGTGGTTTCAGCAGTACAACGCCCGTCAGGTCATTGAAGCAGGCATCAAAGAGCAGCTAGGGCTTGTCATTCCTTTAACTTTCCGACCAACCAGCGGAGCGCCTCCTCAGTATGGGCGGCGAGATAGCTCCAGGCATCCGGGACATACGCGAACCGTTGCTGCCGAATGAGCGTGAGCGCCAGATTGCGCAGCCAAGCCAGCATCGGCCCAATGGCCCGTCCGTGAGCGCGGTCTTCCTGCCAACTGACATCACGTGGATAATGCACGCGGTTTTCAATCGTCCAGTGCGCCCGCAGGTGAAAGAGCAGATCCGCCGCAGCCAGGTCTGCCGCGCTGGTGACAACCGTGTGCTCCTCCACCGTCCAGTGTGGGGCGCGGAGACGCTTCCGGTAGCGTCGTATCCAGCCGATCTGGGTGATGTCCTGCCAGCCCCATTCTGCCGCCAGATACGGCCCCAGGTCTCCGGCGGGAACCACCCACAGTTCTCGATATTCCAGGCGTCCATGCCCCTTGTCCCATGTGCGGGCATCCGGGGCACGACGCGGATGCCGGAAATGCTCCTGAAAGGCCACATCGCGCTGCTGTTTCCGGGAATACTGTACCTCCTCCGGCGGTATGGCAGCGGGTGGGCCGTCAGGGAAAAAAACCGCTTCGCCGATCCAATCGTCGAGCACCGCTTTCACCTCGGCCTGATTGCCGTTCACCAGGCCAAGATAGTCCCCGTGGTGCGCGCGGATGTCCTGCGTCACCTGGGCATTGAGCAGGCCCGCATCCAGCGTCAGCAGCCGCTCCCGCAGGGGGACTTCGGTCAGCAATGCCACCAGCGCGGAGACGTCATCGCCGTTCACCGCTTCCCGTTGCGCCAGCACCCCACCCAGGTCGTGACTCACGAACGACAGCAGATGCTGACCAGGGAGGTCATCCCGTTTGCTGCCCCGCAGCCGTTTGCCATCGGCACTCACACCCCCGACCGGATGCCCCAAAAGCTGTTCCACCCAGGGGCGGATGCTCCGGTCAACCGCATCGGCATCCAGGCGCGACACCAGACCGCGCACGGTCTGATAGTAGGGAACGTGGGGGCTGCGTGCGCCCAGGGTGCGCCAGAGGGACGGCCACTGCTGCGCCGACCAGACCCAGGCCCCGCGCAGCGAATCGCGCCCATGCAGCACCCCCAGCAGCAGCACCCCCACCAGGGCGGGCAAGGGATACATGCGACCCTCCCGCCGTCGCGGATCAGGGATCATCTGCAAGCGCGCCAGCAGACTTTCAGGATGTACGCCCATATGCCTCCTCCAGGAAGATACCAACCGAACATCATGCTGAGCGATCAGAGCAAAGCGTTAAAGATCTGACAAGCCCTAAAGAGCAGCAGGGGGTGTTGACGATGCGCCGCCCGTTGGTGCACTCGCCCATCGGGATGCAGATTCAGGAGCAGTTCAGCCTGTTTGCCGCCAATTTTGTGCGTTGGGCGGCGCAGTGGTTGCGCCCGTTGGTTCGCGATGGCCAGCGGGCGTTGCAGGAGGCGCTGGGCGAAGTCAAGACCATGGTGCAGGTGCTGGCTCACTGCCGCGCCGAAGTCATTACGACCGCAACCGGCATGGCGCTGCGATTCGATGATCCCAGCCCGTTTGCTGGGGCCACGATTGTCCTGTCGGGCCAGGGCGCGATTCAAGAAATCCTCCCCTTGTTCAAACAATCCGATTGGGGGCATGCCGAAACGACATGACCGATGATTGCACAAAACTTACGCTAGACCTGGCAGCCCCGTCGCGCGTGGACTGGCCTGTCCTATGGTCAACTCACCGTGTTGTTTATCGCGTTTGTGCTCCAGCAACGCGAGCATCGTCTGTCCTATTGCGCGGACTGGTTGCAGCAGCACCAGTATAGCATTCAGGCGATGATCAGCTGGACGCTCGGCCAAAGAGGACACTGATGACCGCCTCGGCCTGCTGCTGCAGACGCTGGGCGGTGATACTGATCGCCTGCAGACGTTGCACTGCCAGCACGGGCAGCACCTCGTGCATGCTTATGCACTGCCCACAGATGTGGCCCGCTACGATACCACCTCCTTCAATGTCCACCACGCGCCAACGCGCCACCTGAGCCAGGCCAGACCGATCACGCGCTGCTGCGCTTTGGCTTCAGCAAAGACCAGCGGCCCGACGTGCTGCAGTTCAACCAAGCGCTCGGCACGCTCGATCCGGCCGATGTGCCGTTGGTGAGCCATGCTCTTCCCGGCAATTGGGCCGATGCCCCCCTGTATGTGCCCGCCTGGCAGGAGTTTCAGCAGGTGCTCGGCCAGACCGATTTCCTGTTCGTGGGTGATGCGAAGGGTGCCTGTTTGCGCACCCGCGCTACACTCGATCACAAAGGTGGCCGCTATCTCTTCCCGCTGCCGATGACCGGCGCGGTGCCCGATCTGGTGTGCCAGTGGATTCTGCGGCCACTCACGCCCATCCGGCCGCTGTTCATACCCACATCCGTGGACGACCCGACGCCATGGGAGGTGGACAAAGGCTTTCGTACCTGGCGACAGCAGCAGACCACCGTGGAAGACGGCACCGAGGTAACCTGGCGCGAACGCTGGCTGGTAACGGATAGTTCGCAGCATGCCCAGTAGCAGCAGGAACGGCTGCACAAGCGCCTGCAGCGGGCCGAAACCGCCGTGCAGAAACTGCGACCAAAAGCCGGCGAACGAGCGGCAGCCGTGCAGGAACGGGCGAACGCCATTCTGCTGCAGCAGCAGGTCGCAGAGTTGATCCAGACCACCGTGCATGAAACAACGGTCACGCGGCGGTGCAGCGGCAAACGGGGGTGCCTGATGGCCGACACGCCCGTCACCGAGGAGACGCGCTGGCAGGTTACGGTGGACGTGCAGCGGCAGGCACAAGCGATTGCACTGGAAGAGCAGGTAGCCGGCTGGCGCGTGTATGTGACTAATACGTGGCAGGAACAGCTGACCTACGACCAAGCGCTCGCGCATTACCGCGCACAATGGATCGCCGAACATGGCTATTACCGCTTCGTGCGACGTAGCAAGCTGAGTGGAGGAGGTACAACCTCGAATTGAGCGGGCAGGAGCAGACCTACTGCCCCAGCGGATTCCGTCCCGCTGTCCCCACGTAACCGGGTCACTGACCCCGACCACGCCGGTAGTACGCAAGGAGCCCGGTGGAATGCAGGTCACGCACGCGCCACTGTCTCAAAGCCTCACCTGGAGAGCTTTGCACAAATGATCGGGGGAGCTGACATCCTCTCAAGTGTAGACATTTTGGGGAAGACTGGCGCGTGTGTCAAAGGTTTTGAGCGCGGGTCATCCTTCGGTTACGATACATGGAAGCCAAACCAGTATCATACCGGAGGAAGGTATGACCCGCATCCAAGCATTATGGCAGTGGCAGCACCTGGTGTCAACCCATCTGCCAACATTGAGTCGGCCCCAGGTGACCACCTTGGCCCTATGGAGTTTCGGCATCGTGATCACCCCGTGTGCTGGTCTCACCACCGTGAGCGCATTCGTGGCCCTGGTGCTCAGACAGCGTGAGCCGACCGTACGCGAACGTCTGCGGTATTGGTATCGCAAACGGATACTTAAAAGGTTTCGCATCCGCAAGCATAATCGGCGTCGCTATCGACGGCGTGAGACCACGGTCCAGACCTGTTTTGCGCCCCTGTTGCGCTGGGTACTGGCCTGGTGGCATCCTGACCATAAACACCTGCCTGTGGTGTTGGATGCCGCGACACTCGGCCAACGCTTTACCATTCTGGCTATCTGCGTCGTCATTCGCGGCTGTGCCATTCCTGTCGCCGGGAAGGTGGTGGAAGCGACCAAAAAAGGGGCCTGGAAACCGCATTGGGAAGCATTATTGCCGGTGCTGGATGGAACGGTTCCCGACGATTGGACGGTGATCGTGCTGGCAGATCGGGGATTGTATGCCACATGGTTATACGCAGCGATTCAGGCCAACGGCTGGCATCCGTTTTTACGGATCAATCGACCGGGACCGTCTTGTCCTGCGGGAGACCCGACGTTGTGTCGGCTCAGTTAGGTGGTGACCGCGCATGGACCGACGTGGGCGGGACGCGTGACCTGCGTCACGACGCGAGCGCGGCAGATGGAATGGACGTTGTTGGCACGCTGGGATGCATGGTCGGCAATCCAGTGCCGCGTGGCCTGATACACCTTTTGACACACCGTCAACCATTCCTGGGGACAGACACCCGCATGCATCGCGTCCTCCGTATTCGTATCCATAACAATGGAGTGCATAAAGAGGGCCATCATAGGGACATCTCCAGTGTTTGGCAAGTTGGTGAGAGGAACGGGAAAGGTCGCTCATAGGTTCGCCACAGAAAGTGGGGCAGAGCCTTAAAGAGCCTGCGCCCGGTACCAGGTGAAACTGGATGACCGGCACGGGCAAGCTGTCAATCGCGCAATAGCGGTCCTGGACCACATCCAGCCGCGACAGCACGGTCAAGCGGATCAGATTGATCGCCTGCGCCAGGGCCCGACGACGGTGGTTGAACCGGCTACGTTCGGGCAGGTGGAGAAACAGATGGCGATACGCCTGCCAATGCTGAACGGCCTCGGTTTCCTGATCCCACCCGCAACATTCCGCGATCACCGCCAGGTGATCAGTTCACTATCGCTGCAGGCGGGCGCTGGTCCTGAGCGGCGAAACAATGGCGCAATCTGCTGCCGGCAATCATCAACCACGACATACATCCAGGTACAAAAGTCGATAAAATTGGTTATCATACAGGTGTCCTCCAGGTGATACAGCATGAGATTACTGCATGTTCTGTATCATACTGGAGGGCACGTCGTCAATCGGTTTTAACTATAGTCTTTCAGAAAAAGATTTGGACGAGGCAGTCTGGGACAGTGCCTGATCCAGGTAGGTTCCCATCAGTTGTTTGACTTCATCGGCATGCCGCTGAAAATAGGACAGCCCGTCTTCAACCGCCTGCATCAACGCCGCAAAGGTCGGAAAATACCGATTATGGGTGCGCTCGCGCTTCACATTGCGCCAGAGATGTTCTATCGGATTGTAGTCGGGGGAATAGGCCGGCAGTTGATGAACACGCAGACGGGTCGCATGGTCTGCCACAAACGATCGGGTGGCTTTGGAGGTATGATACCGCGCCCCATCCTGAATAATCATGATGGGTTGCTCCGTCGCTTTCAGGATCGTGGTGAGGAACGTACAATAACTGTCAGATGTAAAGCGATCCGTTTGACCATGATAAAAAACACGCCCAGTAAAATAGTCAATCATGCCGAAAACTTTATAGCCTTTCCGCTTCCCACTGGTTTTGATGAGGGGTTGCTGCCCCCGCTTCGCCCAGGTATAGCCGAAGGATCCCCACTGAGCAAAACTGGCTTCATCGGCAAAGAGGAGGAGCGCGCCCCGGCGACGGGCCTCGTGAACCAGGGCGGGCCATGTCACGGTTACCCAGTGGTGTCGGTCGTCTTCATGCAGATGATCCGACACAAAGCGGGCTTTTTGCTAGGAAAAGCCCACATTGCGCAGCAACGTTGCCACGTCGTGGGGGTTGTACTGGCGCTGAAACGCACGCCAGATGCGATCCTGAATGAGCGCTGTATTCCAACACCCGGAGGGATACCCGGCCGCTTCAGGACCAGCAGCAAGGAGATCACATACGCGCTGCTTCTGCGTCGTGGACAACGTTGCCGGTCGTCCTGGTGATCGCCGGGGGTACAACCTGGCCCAGCGATGCAGGAGCAACGCATGCACCCAATGATACATCGTTTGTTTCCACACCCCAACCCGCTCGGCAACGGTTTCCACGGGGTGTGCATCGGCCAACAAGCGCAATGCACGCAGGCGTTTGATCTGAGGCACATGCCCGGCTTGAAATGCGAGCTGGAGCATATGCGTCAACCGCTTGACGGTATGCCGACCAACGTGTATCGTGATATTCATGGGATACCTCCTGGTAGGGGTTGGTTGTGACCCAAGTCCCTCCAGGATACGGTATCCCGTCGCGTTTGTCATATCTGGTCCAATTCTTTTTCTGAAGGTCTATAGCACATCGCCCTAATAGCCTTTCTCTTACTGGTTTAGAACTAATGGACGGCAATGGGGCATGTTCCACTGTGGACCAAAACATTCATCAGGCAAAGATGTGTCAATGCGTCGTAAGAGTAACACACCACCCACTTTCATTTCTTGATAATAGAGGCCATGCTTTTGTAGATTCTTAATCAATTTAATCATTTTATCTGAGGAGACGTAATGCATCCAAGGGTAACGTGTATCATAAATTATATAATCAATTGGCATGGATGGGAAACCATCTGAATCATAGAAAAACAGACGCTGAAAAGGATTAGGGAACATGTAGGCATGCTGTCGGTGGCTCAGATGTGGCTGAAGATAATTGTGAGCCGAAACGCTGGCATGAGGTGGAACGTATGAAAGTACATAACGGCGGTAGTAAACATAATCAGGATAGAATTGCCCTTCTTTATTATTGATCTGCTGATGAATATCGACCACACGCAAGTATACTTTACTTTGCGTATACCACCACCCACCTAGCAACATCGCACCACACAGACCAAAGACAAGCCATTGGTAGGTCACATTACGTACCAACCAGAGCAGTGTGTATAGTGTGGCCACTGCTAAAAAGACAAGTATCAACGCATCATAGTGGAAGATAAGTTGCTTTTGTTCTGCGAAGTTGCTCAATAGATTTGCGGCCAGCGAAGGCATGGCTAACAGTAAATAACGTGGATTAATCAAAGGAAAAAAGGCAAAGGGTAAAAACAATCGCCAGAGATATTCACGGTTAAGTGGTTGCAGCAGTTCCTGCAATATCATATCAGGCTTTGTAAGGAAAGTCAGAAAAATCGTGTAAAAGCTGTCACCATAAGCGCTAAAACGTTCCAAAAAGATATTCTCGTCACCTTCCAATCCGGTCAAGGATGGGATGAGCACTTGTGTAGTAAATATAAACCAAATTATTCCAACTAATCCCAGCATCGATCCAACATGCCAGTGGCGGTGCAGTAAAAGCCATCCCCCTATACATGCCACTACCAGAGAAAAATTCTCTTTGCATGCCAATATTACAAGGCAGGAAACAACCACCATTGACCACTGACGGCGATCAATTCCCCATAATGTAAAGGATAACGCTGTTGCAGCTAGAGTATCAGGATGAAAATCAGTCAGATTGGCATTATGTGTGGCTGGGTGTGCCAGATAGACTAAACCTACAAGCAAACCTAATGATCGGTGACCATGTGATTGGGCAATCATATAAATGGGAAAAACTCCTAGCGCTGTTATGGCTACTTGAAAGATTAACAACAGCCGAACATCAGACCACAAATAGTAGAGCATCGAGAGGGGATAAAGGATGATCGCTGCATGGTTACCGATAATATGTCGTCCCGATCCACTACTATAAGGATATAGTCCTCGGTTGATCAGCCAGAGTCCTTGATCATATAGCCCCAAGTCATAGTTGCTTGTCCGGAAAAGATTATGGCTGATTACCGCATAGAATCCGATACTACAAACATACCCTAATCCTAACAATAAAAGCAGGAAGATGAATGGTGAACTAGGGGCTTTTGCCAGAGACTCTAAGCGTCCCCGCAGATATTCTATTCTATTGTATGTTGGTTCACGCAGCCAAACCACTGCAACTAACAATACTAAGATAATTAATATACCCAATCCAAAGAAGAATGATAGCCCGACCAGTAATAATCCACTTAGTATAAGCAATGCCGCACTGGCCAGTAGTATTCTACTACCTAGCGATATCAGTAATCCTGCTACCCCGGCATAAACCAGAAATACCCCGGCATATAGCAATAGGAAGTTATAGTGCTTCAACGGTTGTATCGTTATATAATCGAATTGCAAGCCTAGAGAACGCACATCATCGGGAGCGCGGGCTTCTTCAGTTTCCAGGCTAATAAAAAATCCATCATAGCGAGATCGTTTGGTAGTCGGCAATAATGCTTGGTAGTTACGTGGTGTACTATCTACAGAAACCCTGAATGCCATTTGTGTGTTGTAGCGTACGGTTAACTGCCGGGGAGGAAGTGGTGCAGGCGATATCGTACGGAAAGACACCCGGGTTGGTACAAGTGGCAGATCGGGCAATAACAGACCGGCCTGTGGTTGTGAAAAATTATAATCAGATGTATTATTTTGTTCGGTACTATAGAAGTTATCACGAAGTTGAAGTTGGAAAGACACATCAGTTACTCGGTGTAGGTATACCACTGTGACTAACACAGTCGTGAGCAGCAACAGTATTCCTATTAGCTGTAATGTCAGGTATCCAATGGTCCATCTAGATCGACCGAACAAACTTGCAAATAGAGCAGTTAGAAATTTACCTATGACTACCGCATTTAAACCCATAATCATCTAGTAATCCTTGAATCTGAGTGGGAGCATGGAACAAGAACATGTCTTTGCAGCATGCGCGGAGGAATGTCATGCGCCGCTGCCCTGACTGCCATACCGACCAGGTTATCACCAATGGTTCGAACGGTGCCGGAACGCCGAACTACGCCTGCAACGCCTGTGGGGCGCCAATGCGTGGATGATCCAGCCTGGCGGGTCATCTCCGATGAGATCAACGACATCATTGACCGCTTGTTGCTTGAACGCATCTCGCTGGCCGGCATCGCACGGGTGGTCCAGGTGTCGGAAAGCCGGCTCCAGGCGTATGGCAACGAGAAATATGCCGACCAACCGCGTCAGGTGCATGTCTGATCCAACCCAAAAGGCCGATTGACCATCGCATGTGATGAATGGTGGTCGTTTGTTGGCAATAAGGACCAGAAGGAATGGGTGTGGCTGGCGCGTGACCGTGACACCCGGGAAATGGTTGGGGTAGCCATCGCAGCATGTGACGAAGCAACCGCGCAGCAACGCTGGGAGTCGCTGCCACCCATGTATCGGCAGTTGTGCGGTAGGTTCCAGCGAGTTTTGGGATGCCTCTGCGGGTGTCCTGCCGTCGAAACGGCACTGGCCTGTCGGCAAGGAAAGCGGACAGACCAGTCATATCGAGCGTCTGACCAACACGCTGCGGCAGCGAATCAGTCGCCTGGTGCGCAAAACGTTGTCCTTTTCGAAGAAAGTCGAGAATCATATCGGTGCGATCTGACCTTGATTGCTCGTTGACGTCCATCAGCTCTTTTGGCACCATTCAGGTTCCTACACCAGAAATCGCACCAAGGAGGAGCCAATGGACGCCAACTGGATTATAACCGCTTTTGTCGTGATCGACACGGTGATGGAGCACCTGGATCATCAGCGCGATGTTCGGGCCAAGGTACCGGATGCAGAAAGTGTGACGATTGCCGTCGTTGCGGCCAACTATTTTGCCAATCATCATGAACGAACGGTCCAGGTCATGCAGGCCTGTGGCGAGCTGTCGGGCCGTATCAGTGTATCGCGGTTCAATCGTCGCCTGCATGCCGTGGCGGACTGGATGGCGTTTCTCCCGGCAACACTGGGCGAACTTTTCACCAACGGTGACGTGTTTGTTATTGATAGTATATTCATGTCCGTTTGTCGTCGTGTTCGTGCCCGTCGCTGTCGCAACGTTCGTGGTCGTGATTACTGTGGTTATTGTGCTGCGAAAAAAGAGAAATTTTTCGGTTGGCGATTGTACCTCATCTGTCGGCCCGATGGGGTGCCGGTGCGCTTTTACATGCTTCCTGCCGGGTTTCATGACCTGACACCTGTCCATGAGCTAGCCTACGGCCTGCCGGAGGGTGCCCGTTTGTTGGGCGATAACGCCTTCAACCGTGCCGCCGATGCGGGGAGCATGCTCCAGGACACCGGCGTTCGGTTGGTTCCCGTTCGTCGGGTGACTATGAAACCACATGCGTGGTTCTTGGATGATAGTGCGTTACGCGACTATCGCCATACCATTGAAACGGTCAACAGCCAACGCGAAAAGATGGGGGGTGAGCGATTATATGCGCGCACACATGTTGGGTTTGACCGCAAGGTCCACGCGTCGCGTATCGCGCTTCTCTGCACGAACATGAACTAGTGGCTCACCACAGTGATTATACAGGATAGAGTCGGTCCAGTTTTGTGCGGACAGCGTCGCTGGTAAAGCGCCAGTCAATCGTGGCGTTGTTCGCATTCCGGCGTGCCGCCCACGCCGCGGTCTCGTGCCGCAGGGTCTCCTGATCTGGGATACGCCGGTTCAGACACTGGTCGGACAGGACGGCGAATTCGATCTCGGCCATGTTCAGCCAACTGCCATGCTTGGGGGTATGATGGATCTCAATCTTACGCGCAATCCGGCGGGCTTCGCCGGCATCAAACACCGCATACAAGCACGTCAGCGTATGCGTATTCAGTTGGTCCATAACCAACCGAATGCGCGCAGCATCCGGGAAATGCACATCGACCAGGTCTTTCAACCCATGCGCAACGTCCAACGTGCCGCATCGATCGGTCACTTTCACATGTCGTTCACCCCGCTCCGGACAGGCAATCATATACAGGTTTGCGGTGCCCTCCCGCTTGTATTCATCGTCATGCCGTTCCGGATGATCGGGTGTCGCTGGGATTACCTTATGCACCTCGCTGATCAACGGGACGGGGCGCTCATCGACACAGACACGCGGGCGGGTCGGATCTTCCGGTTCAGCGTACAGATCCAGGACATCCTCCATCTGGCAGACGAATTCGGCACTGACACTGGGAATTACCCATTCTTGGACGTGCCAGGGCTTGCGGCGGGTTTTTTTAACGTGCGGCGCACGGTTTCATCGGAAATGCTCTCGACAATGCCCAACTGGACTAACTCGTCAGCCAGAAGGTGCATGGTCCAGCGGGCTTGGCCCGCCGGTGCGGGGCCACAGGTCAGCGCAATCAGGTGGGCTTCCTGATGCATATCCAGTTTCCGTTTGCCGCCCGGACGTGGGCGTTCACCGAGAGTTGCATTGAGCCCGTCTTCCACGAACCGCTTCCGGAGCCGCTCGACGGTGGTGCGGGCAACGTGCAACGACTCGGCAATATCCCGGTCAGCGGCGCCTTCGTCCGCACGCAACAACATATGGGCGCGGGTGAGTCGGCGCGCGGAGACGGTGCCTTTTTTGATCAGGTCGTGTAGGGTCTGCCGCTCATCGTCGGTTAAGGTCACAAGAAATCGTTTGCGCATGAGATCCTCCTGTTGGCATAACTGCGTTCAGCATAGCCGAGAGAAGGATATCCTGCAAATCTACCGTGGTAAACCACTAGCAATCAAGGTATCTGGTATATTGTGCATCACGAGAATGCCTCGCTGGCGTACGGTCGTACCACTCACAATGAGGGACTACCCAGTTCATGTATCAATAGGCTGTATCCAGTTTGCGCGCTACCATCACCAGAGGCAACTCATAATCACAGTAGGCTTTGATCAGGAGTGGTTGCCAATTGAGAAACCTCTGTCCAACAGATGATTCTAACAGTTGTGCCAGGTAATTCACTCCGGGTGACACCAGTACCTCGCCAAGACGCCCTTCCTGCTGGGCCAATTTTATTGATTGTGGTACATGGAGTTGAGGTTTCAGTCCTGCTTTCGTGGCAGCAGCCAACCACTCAAGAATAGTATAGGTGTGCTCGTTAATGCCCACAGCTACTTCGGGACTATTGCTCAGATCTTGCTCAGTACCACACCGCCGCACCGGTTCATTGACAATCAGTGCCAGTCCTCCTGGGCGCAGTATCCGGCTAAGTGCGCTAAAAACACGCCCCAGGTCGAGTGCATGATGGAGCGATGCAGTGCTCAAGACAGCATCAAAGGTTTCAGCAGCAAATGGTAAATGCTCCATATCACAGAGAATTCGCTCAAAATAGATATCATCTGCCTGGAAAAATAATTCGGCGGTTGCCAGGCCAATATATTTTTCACGTAAAATATCAATCGCCACCACTTGACCAGCACCATATCGCAGTAACCACCGCGCTGACCAGGTGCGACCACTGCCAATATCGAACACACGCGCACCAGCAAGCTTCACATGTGATAGCAGGGCATGGAAGTTGGTTGCCTGCGATAACCAGTGTGGGTCAGGCAGATCAGGGAGCTGTAACATGTGAGCATCGAGTTCAGGTGTTGTCTCGCCCAGGAGCTTCAACCATCCCCGCTGCTCCTGCACAATAGATGCTGGTGGATCACCTAACAGATCCACGATACCATCGGCAACAGGATAGGTGCTCTGACAGTGGGAACAGAATACAAAACCGGTCCTCACCTCACGAGTGTCCTGCGCAGTGACCACTAGTTCTAACCCGCCATTCTCACAGGTAGGACAAATCAAGAGTGCAAGCAGATCTGTTCGCATACCATTGATTCTCTTCTGAAGCTAACGATTACATAGACACATCCAGTCCCGTACTTATGCCATCAGTGTTTGCCGCCGTTTGCGGCGTGCTTCATCTGCTCGCGCATACACTGCCAATGTTTCCTGCGCCATCCGTTCCCAGGAAAAGTGTGCCGCCTGCGCTATTCCCTTGTGGCGCAATTCGTCGGCCAGCGCCGGGTTGGTTAACACCGCAGTCATCCCCTGGGCAATGGTGACACTGTCGTGGGGATCACAGTAGACGCCGGCTTCACCTACCACTTCAGGGATTGAGGTGCTGTTGGCGGCGACGACCGGAACCCCACAGGCCAGTGCCTCCAGGACAGGCAACCCGAAGCCCTCGTAGAGTGAGGGATAGACAAACAGGCCTGCGCCCGCCAGCAGCAGCGGCAGTTCGGCATCGGGGACTTTGCCCAGGAAGCGCACATGATGCTCCACTCCATAGCGTGCTGGCGCAGTGAGGATCTCGTCGTAGAGCCAGCCGTGGCCCCCACCCAGGACGAGTGGCGGCGGCTCGCTGCTCTGCGCGGCAAGTTGATTACGCAACAGCGCATACCCTTCAATCAGGCGGATATGATTTTTCCGTGGCTCCAGGGTGCCAATATGCAATATGTACTGCCCAACCTGTAGTCCATAGCGATCCAGGATTGGTTGGACCTGTTCTGCCGGATACGGGCGGAATCGCGCTTCCTTCGCCGGGTAGGTGACACTGATGCGCTCGGCGGGAATGTGCAGATGCGCCATGATATCCCGTCTGGTCGCCTGCGATATGGTCACAATCTGATCGGCCCGTGTCATCGCAAACTGCTCTTTGGCTGTATGCATGGCGGTGTTTGCTTGCACATGAAATTCCGGATGTATTCGTGTCGTAAGATCAAGGATCGGCAGGACTGCTGCCGCATGTTCTGGCGCATACAAAAACTGGTCCGAGGAGTGAAATACATTAACATCGTGCAGCGCCAGCCGCAGCTGCATCCCCATCGTCGCAGTGGCTGCCAGTGCCCAGGGATGGTCCAGGACGTGGTCTAACTGGCGAGCAATCGGGTGCAGCATGCCCTGACGTGCCGCCGGATGCATGCTCAGATAGCGCCGGTTGAGGCCAGGACAGCGAACCACGCGCACATTTGACGCAGCAAACGCCTCCAGATTGACTGGCATCGGTCGGTCAGGGTTAAGTGGCAACACATCCAGCAGAGTCCAGCGGTGCTCTGTGCCCTGGGCGACAAGCTGTTCGATCAGATGCCGGGTGTAGACAAACACTCCTGCCTGAGCGATGCGCAACACCGAAATGTCCAGACCAATGTGCATGGCTCTCGTCTGTCATCCATCTCGCTGGCGCTGCCAGCGCACGCTCTCCTCCCCATAACTCCTGAGCCGACGCACAATGCGCTCTGCCGCATGCCGCCAGGTCCATTGCCGAGACACCACGTCGGCAGCATGCCGCCCGCGAGCATACGCTTCATCCTGATGTTCATAAACATAGCGCATCAGGTAGCCCAGGTGCTCGATGTCCGGATCAGCCCAGCGCCATCCCGCATAGTAGGGACACTTGGCAACCGCAGGTATCAACTGCCGCACTGCAAGCGGGTAGGCAGTATCATCCGTCAGAAATTCGGTCTGGGCGCTCCAGTTCGTTGCAATCACCGGCAGACCACAGGCCATCGCCTCCAGGATCGGGATGCCCCAGCCCTCGCCGCGTGTCGGCAGCACAAAGCAGTTGGCACTCCGATAAAGGCTGCCCAACTGGTCGGCGGCAAGCTGCTGATTATAGATCAGCGCAATGGGTGCGGCATCAAGCGGCAGCCGCAGATCGGCAATCTGGCGGCCTACATCGATGGTGGCATCAAAGTTATTCACCCGCAGCAACAACAGCACATCATCACGCCGGGTAAATGTCTGCCCATAGGCCCGCAACAGCATCTCTGGCGCCTTGCGTTCACCCCACTCGAAAACCGAGAGGAAGGTAAAACGCCCCGGCAACGGGCGACTGGGCACATCCGGGTGAAACCGGGCCGGATCATACCCCAGGGGCATAACATGAATTGGTCGTTGCACCCCACTCGCCGCGAAGACATCCGCCCCCCAGTGGCTCGGCGTCCAGACCTCATTCATCTGGTTACAGGCTGCAACCCAATCGGCAGGCAGGCCATCGACTTCCAGCATCGTAAAGCCAATCTTATAGCCAGGATGATCGAAAAAGAAGAGATCAGCCTGGTCATAACTGACCTGGGGCACATCATCGCGCATGGGACGCTCGCCAGCCGCACGCAGCACCGGATGAGTGATCTGACCAGGCATATGCCAGGGCGTCGGTCGATGCACCAACTCCACACCCAGATCATCAAGCTCCAGGGCGATGGCCTCGGAGGAGATCGCATAGCCGATCGGCAACCCCCAGCGCGACTGCCAGACAACAGTCAGCGGGGATCCTGCCTGGCGAGTGATTGATTCAGGCATTGATAGCGTCACGGGCGGGCCTCATCACTCCTAATTACCTGTTCCTGTGCCGCCAATCGTTGCTCCAGATCAGTGACGCGCCGGCGCAGCGCCTGCCGCTCATCATCCAGCGCCCGCACCCGCTCCTCCAGCGCCCGAATATGTCCGAGCAAGCAGGCATCCTCAATAACACCGCGATTCAACCGCTCATTCAACCGTCGCTGATGCTCCAGCAGCGAATCGACAATCCGCACCATCGACCCCTGAAACTCAGTAATCTGGAGCCACTGCGGCAGAGCATACCACCAGGTCGCCCGGCGTACCAGATGTTGAAGCCCATTAAGCGCATTTGCCAGGCCAGGGCGCTGTGATGCGACAATCTGATGCGGATCGACCGCCCAGGTTGCGTGAGCCAGCGCCAGATTATCAGCCAGGTAGGTATCGCCCGCTGTCGGATCCGCCTGCATCGACGCCATCACATTCTCATCAGTGGTAGCATCCTGATCGCCATTGAGCGCCCGTTCAACCGCAGCCATCGTCGCGAGGGCACTATCGCTATCCGCACGTATCCAGTAGATAGTCATGCGATGCTCCATTTCAGCAGCGGTTGCAAACATCTCATCACGGAGTTACCCCCAGATCGCATTCAATCGCTTGCAACCGCTCCATAATACGATCCGTCGCCTGCTCCAATGACCAGAAGGTCGCCGCCTCGACAGCGGCCTGTGCGGCAATCGCCCGGGCCTCCTGGGGGTGTTCATAAACATAGCGCATCAGGTAGCATAAATGCTCAATATCCGGATCGGCCCAATAGAATCCGGCATAATAGGGCGAACGCGCCACCGCGGGCACCAACCCACGACTACGCAACGGAAAGCCCACTCCGGCATGAAAAAAGTCCTGCTGTGCCCCCCAATCGGTAGCAATAACCGGTACACCGCAGGCCATCGCTTCCAGGATAGGCATGCCCCATCCTTCGCCGCGCGTCGGCAGCACAAAGCAGTCGGCACTACGGTACAGACACCCCATCTGATGTGCCGCGATATCCTGATTCAGCATGATCGTAATTGGCGGTGCGTTGGTATTATGAACCAGGTCATTGATGTGACGATAAATATCAAATTTGCGATCATGATTAAAGACCTTCAACACCAGCAGCACATCGTCGGCAGCCGTAAATGTCTCGCTATACGCCCGCACCAGCAATTCTGGAGCCTTACGCTCAATCCATTCAAAGATCGACAAAAAGGTAAAGCGATCCGTCGCGCGGCGCCCCACAATCGCCGGGTGAAAATAGTTCAGATCGACTCCCAGCGGAATTGTATAGATCGGACGGCGAACGCCGCTTTCACGGAATGTACGCACATTAAACTGGCTCGGCACCCAGACCTCGTCCATCTGGTTTGCCTGATTGACCCAATCGACAGGTATACCGCTTGCCTCAAGCATAGTAAACCCGACGCGATAGCGCCCGCTATTCTTAATAAACGAATCGGCCTGGTGATAGACCACCTGGATCAGGCCAGTCTCTTTCGGCCGGCGGCGCAACTGATCAACCCGCGGATCGCCGGTAAGCGGCTCGGTCGTATCGCTCCCCCAGATACAGGCCAGTCGCACATCCACCCCACGCTGGTCTAGTTCCCGAATAAACTGTCGAGACGACGTAGCATATCCCGTCGCCGATGCCACCAGCGTATGCCAGAGCAACCGCCGGGTATAGCGTTGCTTGTTATAGTAATCGTCCCAGCGTGTGCGGAACGTCGCCTGCGAGCGGCTAAACATCTCCGACCACCTGACCTGATTAAGCCGGGTGCTACTATTTTCCAGATGGACAAGCGCGACATCGCCGACACAGATGGTTTTATAGCCATGCAACGCGGCCCGCAAGCAGTAGTCGGTATCCTCGAAGTAGGAAAAGAAGATTTCATCGAGGCCGCCAATTGCCGCTCGCACATCGCGGCGAATATACATACACGCTCCGACAACCCCCTCAACTCCGCGCACGCCGGGATACTGACCAATATTCGCCTCGCCACCACCAATCTGATAGCCCCAGAACGTATCCGTTGGCATATACGTTCCCGCATGCTGCAACCGACCATCCGGCCACAACAACTTGCAACCGACGATACCATAATCAGGATGGTCATTCGCCACATCACGTAGCCGGGCCAGCCAGTTCTCCTGAGTAATCAGCGTGTCGTTATTCAACAACAGCACATCGTGCTCCGGTGGCACAGCGGCCATTCCCTGGTTATTCCCTTTCGTAAACCCGACATTCGTCTCGTTTTCGATCAGCGTAATATCGGGCAGCGTACGCAGCCATTCGCGGCTTCCATCGGTGCTACCGTTATCGACAATCACCAGATGGTAGTCCACATCGCACGTCTGCGCCCAGAGGCTCTCCAGGCAAGCCCGCGTATATTCCAGCCCATTCCAGGTCAACATGACAATCGCAACCGGCGGACGTTCGCCCACCGACAATGGCTGCCGGGCCGGAGCCAGTACCGACTGCTCCGGTTCAGTCGCAGTAGCCTTATCCTCCGGTTTGTCGCCATTGTCGGGAGAAATCGCCGTTCTGGGTGGCAAGATCGGCGTGAGATATAGTCCCCCCATACGGCTGACCCGCTCCTGCTCGGTTGCCATGGTCCGCAAACTGGTTAACATATCCGCAAGCGCAATTTGCGTCGCCGCCGAAAACCCACGTGCCGCAGCGATAGACGGCAAATTCAGCAATGTTTGCACATACGCCTGCCGCAGCACCTGACTACTCCCCTCGGCGGCACGTGCCAGCAACTCGTCCCGTTCTGCAGCAAAAAACCCCCCTAGCAACATCTCAGCAGACACATGCTTGAACACCAGGCGCAACCGATGCCGCTCAATCAGCGCAGCATGCTGATAGCGCACCGCATGAGCATTCGCGCTGGTCATAACCGCACCCTCGTGATGCACCAGCGTTGCATCAGTCGCCAGTGCAAGGCGCCAACCTGCCGCAACGGCCCGCAGCGAGAGATCGGTATCTTCAAAATAGGCAGGAGTAAAATCCTCGTCGAACAGGCCGATCTCACGCACCATAGCCGTACGTAATGCCGTAGCCAGCCCAGCGATATACATCGGTGGGGGCAGATCCGCAGGCAGCGATGTCGCACCAGCCGCAATATTACGCCCATAGCCTCGTGGCCAGAGCAGTTCCCCGCCGGCATGCTGGATACGCCCATCGGGAAAGCGGGCCACACTGCCAACAATCCCCACCCGCTCATCGGCAACTAGCGGGCGCAACAGTGCCGCCAGCCAGCCCGGATCAACCTCGGTATCCTGATTAAGGATCACCACAACCTCTGGCGGATTTGCCCGGGCCAACAGAGTCCGCAGTCCCCAGTTAACTGCCCGGGCAAAACCTAGCCGCGATGCATCGCGCAGCAGTTCCACCTGCGGGAAATCACGCGCCACCAGTTCACCGCTATGGTCGTGGCTCCCATTCTCAACAACCATCACCTGGAATGAGCCATCAGTCTGAGCCAGCAACGCCGTAAGACATGCCGGCAGGAAGCGCGCACCATTGTGGACCGGGATGAGCACGCCGGTAGTCACAACGCCGACTCCGCCGGATCTTTAGGGGTTACCAGAGCATGGGCCAGCCGGGTTTGCACATCGTCAATATCACACAAATGGACCTCGATATCCGCAAGATGATGGTGGAGCGGCTCGGTAGCTTCCACCAGATGCTGCACATTGGAATCGATGTCATCCACCTGCTGCTGAAGCGAAGTCAGATGCTGAATGATGTGATCGATATGCGTCCTGGTCAAGTCATTCGTCTGATCAACCTGGTCGCTGAGACGATCAACCTGGGTCTGCAATGACTGCAGATGCGTGGTAACATTCGTCGTCTGGGCCAGCAACTTATGAATATGTTCGGCCAGCAGCGCCTGAATGTTTTGTGATAGCAGCGCCTGCAAATGGTGGGACATCATACTCTGCTGATGGTCATGCGACTCAGCCATCTGGTGCAGCGCCTGCACAACTGCCGCATTGAAGCGATTTTGCTGGTCGATAACCGGTTGCATATACCAGCGCATCACCGTACTAGCTGCCTGTTTCGCCTGGCTCAGCAGCGGCAGCACCGAAGTCAAATCCTGCGGTTGCATGCGCCAGAGCTGATCAAGGCGTGACAGTGCAGCATTACGCTCGGTATTGCCATCAGGCTCTGGAGCGGCACCATCCGCCGGGGGCGTATTCTCGCTCATAACATATGGTCTCCGACAAAAGGCTAACAGCGCTTGCAGCGTTGTCTCCCAGGTAAAGGCCTGCGCCAGCGTACGGGCTCGTTCCCGACAGGCCTGTCGCGCAGCACCATCGCTGATCAAATCAATCAGCGCCGTGGCAACACCTTGCACATCATTGATTGCGACCACCCGCCCCAACTGCTCACGATGCACCAACTCCGCCGCAGCATCCCCGGCACTTACCACACTCGGCAACCTCGCCCATAGATGATCAAGAAAGCGCGAACGAATCGCGGCGTAAGCTGTTTCCAGATGATCGCGGTGGAGCGAGATCGCAATGTCGGCTTCGAGTAAAAAATCGGCGCGCTGTGCGTAGGGTACCCAGTGTTCATAGAAAAAGATATGACGGTCTAATAAGCCGAGAGCCTGTGCCAGTTCCTGTGCTTCCTGCGGCGCACGCATCGGGTGCGTATTTCCAGGATGCTGCCCGGCGAGAAATACCAGTCGTACATATGGGCATTGGTCCACAACCTGCGGCATTGCTCGCACCAGCGTTAGTGGGTCCATCCAGTCCCACAGCCCACCAGTCCATAAGAGTACCGTATCATCTGCGCCAATACCGGGAATAACACTGCGCAGTACCGGACGCTGTTTGACAGGAGGCTCTACTGGTAGACCGAATGATACCACATCAATCAGATTACGCAACTGTGCATTATCATCGACGAGGTCAGGCGTAATGCGTCCGCTTACCATCAGTGCGCCAATGTAGAGATCGCGCTGGCGTTCGGTGGCACAGAGGAAAAAATCACCAGCGGCCAACTGTTGTTGCAGGAGTAGTACATCCTGTTGTGTTCGGGTAATGCGCTGGTCAGCGGGAGCATGCCGAAAGAGTTCTAGATTTTCCAGCATGACCGGATCATATAGATCAAGTGCCAGCGGCTGTTTAATCTGCGCCAGTTCGGGATGGCCCTGCAGCATCATGCCATTGGACACAACAATATCGGCGTTGTTTAGCCACTGTGCGAGAGATGCCGGATTGCCCCAATTGTAACTACCGCATGTAAATGCTGTTGCCTGCTGACCAATGGGCCGCGGCGCAATTAATGTTACGGGGTGGTAAGCCGCCAGCACATGTGCCATTTCCCAGTATCGAATACCGGGACCGGCCATGTGGATGCCGATAACATCGTGGCTGATGATCAGGATATGATCTGCTCGTTGTTGAGAAGTATCTATCATGCTTTGTTATACAAACAAACAAACAAACAAACAAACAAACAAACAAACAAACAAACAAACAAACAAACAAACAAACAAACAAACAAACAAACAAACGTGATAAATTGTTATTTATTCCAGAGCAATAACAGCCGCTCCGTCCAATTCTGTTACGATGGAAGCATCAGATGCCTGCTCGATCTGTATGACAACGCTATCCCACGCGGGCGCATTGATGCCATCAAAAAACCGGCGTTCAACCACCACATAAGCTATACCCAATTCACGCATAGCATCCAGCGCTGCGGGGGCAGGAAAGTCGGCGGTCCGTTGCGCGAAATCGCGATAGGCTGCCGGGAGATGGTTGGGATGGTTGAAGGCCGTCATATGTTTGGCATGCACGAGTGAGCCATACATCGCACGGTAGTTTACATCGGCATTACCTGCCGGCAACACCGCCACAGCAAAATTTCCCGGTTGTCGGGCCAGCCACTGATCTACCGGACGAGGCGTAAGTGTGGATACCTCTACTCGCCCTGGCAATAGGTCAACCAGCAACAGGGCAAAGAGCACTACCACAGCAATGGTTTGTCCCCGCTGCAGACGTTGTAATAGGTAGGTAGCCCCCAGACCTGCCAGCAAGCATACAAAGAAGATCAGAATGATACCAAAGCGCGACCAGGTTCGAAGAAACGTTACAATGGGCAGGTGCGCCAGATAATATACCGGCAACCAGAAGGGATCACTTGCCTCGATTGGTTCATTGTTAATATGGAGGTCGGTGCCCAGTGCAAAAATCACACCCACCAGCGCCATGCCTGCCCAGAGACTACGCCGCCCCAGGTGGAGACGGGTCGGCCAGCAGAGCGCGATCAGCGCCAGTAACCCGGCAACTATCCCGATGTACAACGTCTTTTCAATCCAGAGCGGTTCAGGGCGTACCTGTTCGACCAGCGCACCCCAGATTGGATGCAGCTTTGATGGCAGCACGAAATTCAGCGGATCTGCCGACCAGATGCGTGTGGTCTGGATATCGTACGGTGTGTATATATCATCATTCAAGTTACGAAGATAAGGTAGCGCACTGACTATGGCACCTATCCCGACGCTCACAGCGATCTGCCAGCCACGACGTAACAGATCAATAGGGCGGGTGATCGTCATGAAAAGAGCATAGAACATCCCACTGATCAGACACATGACCAGGTAGTACTGCGCGACACTGCCAACCAGAAAGGTTGCCCCACACAATAATGCCGGATTGCGTCGGGTAGAAGAGCGTAGCGCACTATCGAGTGCCCAGAAGAAGAGGGGTAGGGCAAACGTTGCAACGAGTTGTAGATGTCCATAGGCATGCGCAATGCGATAGGGTGTGAGCAGAAAGGCCAGGCCGGCAAGTGCCGCACCTGCGCGACTGCTCGTTATCTGGCGCACCCAGAGGTAGGTAAAGTAGCCCGACAGACCCATACTGAGCCAGATGATCAAGTTATAGCTAAAGACTGCACCGAACATCCAGGTAACTGGTGCAACGCTCAGAATACTCAAATAGGGAATATCGGTCGCCATCAGTGCCAGATCGTCGGGGTAGTTAAGCCGGGGATCAACAAAAGGAGATTGCCCCAGCAACACAGCCTGTGCCATCCACCCGGTGATATAAACATACTGAACATTGTCTCCCAACCAACCAATGATACGAGAGCGTGGTGCTGCTACAACCGGATACATCGCTGCCAACGCTACCACTGCAAACAGGAGCAACACCATACCATCGTGGACAATCCAGGTACGCAGACTGGTGATCAGGCGTAAATGGCTTGACTGGTAAGAATAATCAACTGTCATAGTGGACAGTGGTTCTCCTGTGGAATGCGCGTCGGTTATTGCTTGCTCAACCAGCGCATCAAGCGCATCACCCGACCCTGCTCGACTGCTGTCAGATCACGGCGGGATGCCATAACCTGTTCTTCTAACCAGCGGGCGCGCTGCTCCAGATCCTGTACCTGTGCCTCACGTTGAGTCAATGCATGTTGCAGCATCTGAATGGTCTGCGCCTGCACCGCCACGGTTTGTGCCAGCGGACCTGTAGACTGTTGACCAAGATTGATGCTGAAAAACTGGAAGAGCCAGTTTGTGACTGCCGACCACGTAGGTTGACTCGCCGGTGCATTGGTGCAAATAGTTGGTTGCAAAGCAGCATCAGCAGCGGATAACCAGTCGCCATGCCCATCACATTCCACCAGCACCATGTGGCGATAGGCCGGTTCACGCCGTTCGTCAGCACTCAAGAAACGGGTGTAATACGCATCCAGTTGCTCATGCAAATCATGATCATTCGTCTGTCCCAGAAGATAATGTTTTGCTATCATCATGGTCAACCAGGCATGTATGTAACCGGATGGATAGGTGCGATGGTTCCATCCATTGGTGTCGAGAAACGCGCACGTCTGATCAAGATCGGGAAGTCCATAATCTTGGTGTTCTTTAAGTTGGCGTTGTTCCACGCCTAGTTCGGCTTTGACGTAGGCAAACAGCAACTCCTCCGCAGCGACCACCTCAGGGCCGGCAAAGGGTGCGGCCAGCAATACCCCATAGCGCGCCACCCGCAGCAACTCCTGCCAGAAAGCCGGACGATCCGGATTAGGAACATGTTCCAGGGTATCGCATGAAATGACAAAGTCGAATGAATGGTCATCAAAATCCAGGTTGCGACCATCCCCCTGGATGTATCCAGGTAATGTACCGGGTTGTTGATCAATCACCAGCAGATCGTCGTCAGGTAAAAAAGCTCGAACAGGTAGGATGTCCACGCCGCGCCCGGTTCGGAAGAAACCACCGACATCAAGGATGCGCAGGCGTTCGCCAATGGTCGGACGTACCGCATCAAGTGCCTCCTGGATCATCCGATAGCGACCATATTGATCAAAAGGGAGGTGTAATGGATTTATTTCAAATGAAGTTATGCCTGGTTCGGGATTCATACTACTTTCTGGTTTTTTTGTATAGATTTGCCAACAGTATCAAAAGAACTATCCGTCACTTCCTGCCAGTCCCAATTCCCCGCCAATGACATAATACCATAGCGCTCACGCATGCCTCTGCTCTGAACTACCACCTGATACATCCGCTCATGGTGATCGTAGGGATGCAGCATGGTTTCATCATACACGGCCACAGTGAGCAGATAGCGCCCGGTCAGCAGCGGCAGGTTGGGGATATGATAGTCAATGTACCCTTCACCGGCCACACGGGGCAGTTCTACCCCGGCAAAACTGGTATTTGGTCCGGTCAGCCAGAGGCCGCTTTCATGATGCAGGGCGATGCCAAAGACCGGATACTGCACTGGCTCATGGGCGACATAATGCATACGAATAGTCATGGCATCATAGGTCTGAAAGACCTCACGTCTATTCCCGGCCGCATCAAGCAGTTCAACCCGTACAATCTCTATCTCGCGACTGCCCCGGCGATAGGGATTTTCTTCCTCTTCCTGCTCTTCTTCCGCGGCCTGATCAGCGTCAGATTTACTAACATGTGCAAAGCGCTGCTTTTTGATCCGCGCCTGCTCCTGGCGATTGACTTCGGCCAGATAGGCATCGACCACCTCGCCCGCCGGTCCGACTGCTCGCGCCATGCCATGATCCAGCCAGACCGCCTGGTCGCAGAGGGTGCGCACGACCTCCAACCCGTGGGATACAAAGATGATCGTCTTGCCCATGCGCCGAAAGTTGAAGATGCGCTCCATACATTTGCGCTGAAATGCCTCGTCGCCGACGGCCAAGACCTCATCG
>DAOTUI010000180.1:0-12469 GCA_034437035.1 Chloroflexaceae bacterium | reverse complement strand
GGACGTTTGACCAGATGCAAGCCGGACTCGCCTGCGGCAGCATAGTACTTTTTTGTCTTTTTCACAAAAATTTTGCACGAAGTGCAAAATTTTTGTGAAAAAGAATGGAATCTTCCGCCCTGCCGGAGGCGAAATTTCCTTTCGGGTGAGCAACCGCGTAAGTCGTGTAAATGAAAGAACGCTGCGCCCGGCATATTTTACCGATCAATGCCCGCGAATATGGCGAGCGTGTACCGGAGCCCGAATCCGGCAATAACTGCCCCCGCGATCCGGTTGATCCAGAGGAGTTGCGTCGGGGTGATGCGGGCGCGGAAGATACTCACGCCGCCGCTCAGCAGCAGCCACCAGAGCGCCGAGCCGGTGAAGACTCCCGCCACTACCAGCGCGGCTGTGCTGTAGTTTCCGCCGGTCTGGGCCAGACCTAACCCGGCAAAGATTGCCATAAACGCAAAGATAGTCATCGGGTTGGTGATGGTCAGCAAGAAGGTTGAGGTATACGCGTTCAGCAGACCGCGACCGCCGGCGCCGGCGGCATGTTCGGCGGGCGGGCTAAACCAGGTCTTGAGCCCCAGGTAGAGGAGAAACAGACCGCCCAGTAACTGAAGCCCGGTTTGTCGGCTCAACAGCAGATTCGACACTAGCGTCAGTCCAAAGCCCGCGATACAGCCATAGCAGGCATCGGCCGTTGCTGCCCCCAAGCCGGAGACCAGGCCGGCGGTGCGCCCAGCGGTCAGGGTGCGGCGAATGCACAAGACCCCGATAGGGCCAACCGGCGCGGCGATGGCAAAGCCGATGATGATCCCGTGCCAGAGGAAACTGATTTCCACATACAACTCCTTTCACATGTACAACGTACGTGGTGAGCGTCCAAACGGGACGTTTGACCAGGGGCAAGGCCGATGCGCCTGCGGCAGCATGGTACGTTTTTATTCTTTTCACAACAATGTGCTCTTTGAGCACATTGTTGTGAAAAAGATAGTCTAATTCCGAACTTTTTCCAAAAAGGAATGGATTCTTCCGCCATACCGGAGGCGAGATTTCCTTTGGGAGAAATGACCGCGTAACTTGTGTCATATGCACGAGTTACGCGATGGGCATTCAAAACTGCCCATACAAAAAACCCGCCAGACCTGAGGTCTGGCGGGCGGTTCGGCGGCAAAGATGCGCAGGCACAGCTACCCAGACCGGAGATCCGGCATCGGGACAGACTGGCGCTGCTGGTTCCTGCTTCTGGCAGGGGATGGATGGCGTAAAAACATAGTTGAAATGTTCACAGGCAATCCAGTAAGGGGCGAAATATCTTTCACCCCGGTCGTGACATACGCGGGCTAGGCTTCTTCCGGTTCACCCAGCAGTTTGTTCGTCAGATAGCTTGCCAACCAGGCGGCCAGCGAACTCAAGATCAAGCTCAACGCGCCGTACACCAACCGTCGCTTCATATCAGTATCCATGCATTAACTCCTCCGTCCGGTAAGCAGCAAGAGAAAGTAGAACAGTTGCGAAATGGCCTGCGCCGCCGCTGCAACGTAGGTAAGGGCTGCGGCGTTGAGTAACTGATTAACACCCTGCGCGTCCTGGGTTGTCACCAGACCGTTGCGGGTGAGCATTTCACGCGCGCGGTTGCTGGCGTTAAACTCCACCGGCAACGTCACCAGGGTAAAGGCGACGGCTACGCTAAAGAGGATAATTCCAGCCCAGGCAATCGATGTACCCAGAGGTGACATTGCGCCCATAATCAGACCGACAATCACTAGTAACAGACCAAACTGTGAGCCGATATTGGCAACGCCTACAAGTCCGACCCGCACCCGCAGCCAGGCATAGCCCTGCTGATCTTGCACCGCGTGGCCCAACTCGTGGGCTACAATTGCGAGTGCTGCCACCGAGGGCGCGCGGATAGAGCCCTGCGAGAGCCGCATAACCTTCCCGCGCGGATCGTAGTGATCGGTCAGATTGCCGGGGATCTCCTCGATCCGCACCTGATCCAGCCCCTCGTTACGGGTCAGCATACGGGCAACATCCATACCAGTCAAGCCCTGGGCATTGGGTACCTTGGAAAACTTCGCGTAGGTTGAGCGGACACGCATCTGGGCCCACATTGCAAAGAGCAGCGCAGGTAAAAAGAAGAGTAGATAAAGCATAATTATTGATGCCTTTCCAGGAAAAGCTTATTTACAGGACTTACGCGGTGTGCGTGCAAACGGACCGTTTGCTCTCGATAACAGCGTATTTCGCCTGCGGCAGCATGGTACTTTTTTGTCTTTTTCCGAAACATGTGGCTCTCCGAGCCACATGTTTCGGAAAAAGAATGTCCCATTCCACCCTGCCGGAGGCGAATCGGGCCAGTTGTCCAGGCAGACGCCTGGGTTTGGAACCGACCGCGTAACTCGTGTTATTTACATAAGTTACGCGGTTACGAACCTAGAAGGGAATCGCGCCTCCGGTAGGGTGGAAGATACCCTTACTTTTTTACAAAGAAATTTACATTTTGTGCAATTTTTTTGTGAAAAAGATAAAAATATCATGCTGTCGCAGGCGAAGACTGCCTTTGTGGGAATACATGTCTGATTTGTACGCCACCGCGTAAGCCGTGCTATTTACGGACAATCGCTATGCAAGTAGTATACCACCACTGCTGTGGTTGCTGATGTGAGAGCTTTATAAGAGAAGCGCGCCGGGAGAAATGGTCAATTAGTGGGTCAGGTGTAGAAGAAGACAGAACAACGGGCGTGTGCTGCCGGTTGATACGTAGATAGTCGCTGGTCAGTTGGACTGCCGCGCTCTAAACTGTGATGTCCGGCTCGGAGAGATCGGGTGGGGTGCGTTTCCGGGCACCCAGTTGCACGCGTGCCAATGTTTCGTTGGCAATCGTCTGCGCGCGCAGCATGGAATCCTCGGCCCGATCTTTGAGCTCGAGGCCGCGCTCCCGCACTAGTTCGCGGGTCTGTGTACCGCTACGCGGAGCCAGCAACCCGGCCATAACGCCGCCAACCATCGCACCGATAATGAACCCGGCGACAAATGATCCGCTCTCGTCCTGTCGAAAATCGTTTATGCTCATCAGACTACTCTTGAATGCTACCAAACAATTCATCTATGTCAGCAAGCTGTAATGCAACGTCACGCCAGTATCTCAGCGGTAAAACGCCAATTGTGGTAATGACGCCGGAGTATACCATATCGTCGTACGGGCTGCAAGCCTGGTTATATCCGCAGAAAATTGAGCTTCTGGAGTAAAGCATGGGCATGTTACTATATTATGTTTATTTGGGTGACACATATGGGCTATATGCCTGATTTATCTCTTTACCCATGGGTTAAATTTTAGAATCTTTTCTGATATGAGGGTGACAGGGTATTGACAACCAACCTGATATGTATTACTATGCGCTCATATCGCAGAGTGTAAAAATACGGTTATCATTCTGTCAAGTACAGACCATGCCATCTTCTGGATTACCGGCATTATTGCTGCCGGTAGTCTCTTTTAGCTCATTGACAAAGAGTTGCATCTCCGTACAACCTGATAAGTTTCTGAACTCTTACGGGTTTTCTTTCCCAAACCAGACGCGCCAAACCTGAACCTTACTATTCGGTAAGCCGAATTGTGCCCTGTTGCATTTAGGACGTGTAGTTCCCGGCGTGAACTATAATAAAGTGATCGCGGGACCTAGTAGTGAGGTGGAGTGCTCCATGATTGAGCAGCATAGAACCCTGTTGTCGCCTGCCCAAACTGATCTGGATACATTTCAGCAGCGTGCTTCGCAGCGGCGACAACGTGTTAAAAGGTCAACTGATCTGTTGGTTGACATTCTGCGTGCAGTTGTCCGCTCGGTTATTGCCCCAATTCGTTCATTCGTTCGTCTCCCATCTCGTTACCTGCTCCACGCGATTATTGCATTGGTGGTGCCACTGGCGCTGGTGTTGAGCCAGGTCTGGGTCGCCCGTCCGCTCGTGGAAGAACCGGCATCACCGACGGTACCGTTGGCCGATGCGCCGTCGGGACTGGGGCCGATCAGCCTTGAGGTGCAGGACTACAGCAGTGGCTCGGAGGTAGGTGATCCGCCGCTGGAAGTGACCGATGCGCTGCCCATGCCGCTCTCGCTGACCTCGCGGAGTGAAGCGCTTGCGCCGCTGGTGGTTCCGGCACCGCTGGCCGGTGGAATCGAGCGGGTGAAGCTGCGCAATGGCCCCGGCCTGGAGTATGACGAAGTGGCCCGGATGGATGGCGGTACACCGATGCAGGTTATCGGGCGCGTTGGTGACTGGTTCCAGGTGCGCGAGAATGCGAATGCATCGGTCTACTGGGTCGCTGGGGAACTGCTGGATATCCCGGAAGCGTCAATCTATACGCTCTTCGAGGTGCCGCAGTCGGATATTCCGCCACCGCCGCCGCCGAAGATCGGTACGGTGCGCGAGAGTAATCTAAATCTGCGCGATGGCCCCGGTACAAACTATGTGAGTATGCAGAAGGTTGAGGCCGGGATGGAGATCTCGCTGGTTGAGCAGTATCAGGGCTGGATGCATGTTGCCACCGATAGCTTTGATGGCTGGGTCAGCGCCGATTTCCTGGATATTGGTGAAGGGATCCTGCCGCGTGTGCCGGAAGCCGAGACAATTCCTGATCCCAATCCGGCACTGGTAGGTATTGTCAATGCCGGGAATGTCAATCTGCGGAAGGGACCGGGGACGACCTACCCGAAGGCTGGTACGATTGGTGGCGATACGCAGGTGGATCTGCTGGCGCAGCACAAAGAGTGGTATCAGGTGCAACTGAGCGACGGCAGCAAGGTCTGGATGTTTGGGGAACTGCTGAATATTGCGCCGATGGCGCAGCGGCGGGTGCCCTACACCAACGATATTCCGGCGCTACCCGCCCCGCCGCGACCGGCACCGGCATCGGCCCCGGCACAACGCCATGGTGCCAGCAGTCGCAACAGCGGCAACCAGGGTGGTGGTAATGCTGCCCCGGCCACGAACAACAGCAGCGGCGGTAACTTCGTCGGTTTGCCCGCCAGCGGTGATGTCGCCGGGTTGGCAATGCAGTTTGTCGGCCACGCCTATGTCTGGGGTGGCTCCAGTCCGGGCGGCTTTGATTGCAGTGGTTTGACCAAGTATGTCTATCGGCAGTATGGTGTGGGTCTGCCGCATAGCGCGGCGGCGCAGTACAGCACGGCCTATGGCGCAATGGTCGGTATGAACAGTCTGGCTCCCGGCGATCTGATCTTCTTTGTCGGGACCGGCGGCGGGTATGGAATTACCCACGTTGCTATCTATATCGGCGGCGGGCGGATTGTTCACGCGATGACGCCGGCCCTGGGTGTGCAGGTTTCAAACCTCTACAGTAGTTACTGGCAGAGCCATTACTATGGTGCGTTGCGGGTCTATCGGTAGCAGCCTGCGCCAGTCAGGGTTGTAAATACGGGCCAGAGGCGAACCTGCCTCTGGCCTTTTTGCGCTACATCGGTTGTCGGCTGCCCTGGAATGGTGTACAATCTGCTGCGGACGCGGTGGCGGTGGTAGTATGCCTGGAAGGGTTGCAGTTCGACAAATTGATGTATTTCTGTATGCTCTGCGTCTCTCTGGTATATTCTTCAACCGAAGTCTCACTGTGGCGATAGGAAAAGTTTACAACAAGACAGAGTTCGGAACAGCTTTACCCGCCGGTAGATCTGCTGTCGGCTGACATGCGCAGACTGTAACCCTGTCTAAGGAGCATTGAGTATGAAGGGCCTGGTCTTAAGTGGTGGCAAAGGAACGCGTCTGCGACCGATTACCTACACAAGCGCCAAGCAACTTGTTCCCGTCGCTAACAAACCAGTCCTTTTCCGTGTGATTGAGTCGATTCGTGATGCCGGTATTGATGATATTGGGATTGTGATTGGCGATACGGGTGAAGAGATCCGTAATGCGGTGGGGAATGGCCGCCGCTGGGATGTGCGCATTACCTATATCGAGCAGGAGCAGCCGCTGGGCCTGGCGCATGCCGTTAAAATCAGTCGGGATTTCCTGGGGGATGACCGCTTTGTGATGTTTCTGGGGGATAATTGCCTGCAAGGAGGTATCAGTCCGCTGATTCGGCAGTTTGGCAGCAGCAGTTTCAACTCCCAGATTGTGCTGAAAGAGGTCAGCGACCCGCGCCAGTTCGGAGTAGCTGAACTGGATGAAACCGGCCGCGTTATGCGTCTGGTGGAGAAGCCCCGTGAGCCGCGCAGCAATCTGGCGCTGGTGGGGGTGTACATGTTTGATGCGCATATCTGGGAAGCGGTGGCGGCGATTCGTCCCTCAGTCCGAGGTGAGTTGGAGATCACCGACGCGATCGCCTGGCTGGTCAACAATGGCTACGAGGTGCATCCCTATGTGCATGCAGGTTGGTGGATCGATACCGGAAAGAAAGACGATCTGCTGGAGGCCAATCGCCTGATTCTGGAAGAACTGGTCCATGATGTCCAGGGATATGTCAGCCGGGACTCGCAGATTAGCGGGCGCGTGATTATCGAGCCGGGCGCGGAGGTTATTCATAGCACTATTCGTGGCCCGGCGGTTATTGGCGAGCATACGCGAATTATTAACTCCTACATCGGTCCATTTACCTCGGTATATCACCACTGCCTGATTGAGGATAGCGAAGTTGAGCATAGCATTGTGCTGGAGAACAGTACTGTGCGTGATCTACCGCATCGCCTGGAAGACAGCCTGATCGGGCGCAATGTCGAGATCGGGCGCAGTCCGCTCAAGCCCCGGGCTTATCGCCTGATGCTGGGTGATAATAGTTCGGTTGGCGTGCTCTGATTGACCTGCGTTACGCGGTGGGAGTTTGGACTCCGAAGAGCACGACATGAGCGAAAAGCGCAAAACTGCCAATGCTGACATGGCTCAGGCGATCCCGCGTTTGGCGGGATATATCGCTATCTGGACTATGTTCGCAAAGTTCATGCCGCATGATCTACGCCTGCCGCCACTGCTGGGACATGGTTTATTCTGCCCCGACAAGCGGCAGGTAGCTTCGCCAGAGGCGCGGAACAACCCGCAACTGCACCGGAATCTGCTGCGTGCCGCCGTTGCTGACAATTGTTATGCCGGCGGTGTAGTCACCAGGTGCTAACCCTGTCGCGTCAATCTTCAACGGCAGTGTACTGCGCCAACCCTGACCGGCGGTTGTATCCGGGCGCAGCCAGGCAGCATCACTACCGGCGTTCCAGATTACCTGCCCTGCCCCCAGGTTGCTCAACCACAACATAGTCGTGCGGGGCGGTTCGTCCGGCGCGGCAAGCAGTTTCAGCGTTTGGGGCGTTACGCTCAACACGGGCGGCAGCGCCTGGTTCAGATAGATCGGCTGTTCGCCTATGGTAAAGCTTACGCTGCCCTGCTGCGCAGTCAAGGCGTGGTTTGTGCCGTCGCGGGTGATGAGCGTGGCGTTGTGATTCGGCTCAACCGGCAGTGTCACCGTCTGTGAGCCCTGGTTACGCCACAGCATATCGATCAGGACGTTGTCATACCGGCGGAAGCGCAGATGGTAACGTTCAACCGTGTGTTGCGGCTCGTTCGGGTCATACTGAAAGGTGTGGTGTGCGCCCGGCCCCAGGGCAACTGCGCCTTCCAGTTGCCGCGACAGCACCGTGTAAGCCTGGTATGCCGGTTTGGGTCGATAGCCCTGGTCTTTTGACCCAAGAATAGCGGCCTCCTCCCAGAAGTTTCCCAGGCGACCATCAAACTTATCTTCCAGTTGGAAATAGCTCAGATGCTGCACGCCCAGCGTCAGCGCAATGGCATGCGTCCGGACCATGTAGTTGGCCTGTTCTGCCTCGGTTTTGCCGATAAGCGTTGCCGCAAGCTCCGGGTAGTGGGTTGATACCAGGCGATAGTCGCGGGCAACCGGCTGGGGTGCTTCGTCCGCCAGGTGTTCGGCGGTGGCCTGTAGCGCGTAGCAGTCGGGTTGGCCCGCGTCACAGGTGGACCAGCCGACCTCACTGATCCAGAGGGAGCGTACCGGCCCGCCGTAGGTCTGTGTGCGGGCAGTCAGCCAGTCACGCGCGGTGATAATGCGACCCCAGAGCGACACACGCGTCAGCAGGCCCGGTTGATCGGGGGCGACATCGGGCATGTAGGGATGAATCGCCAGGGCATCGAAGGCATTCCAGGCGGTTGGGACCGCCGTCAGTGCCTCGTCGAGGAAGCGCAACCCGTCGCTATGGCCGATGCTGTCGGCCCAGAAGCCATCAAGGACATAGAGGCCACCGGTTGCGACAATCGCGCGCGAGTCGGCCGCTTTGGCCGCGGCGTATCCGGCCTGGAGTAAGAGGCCATACTCGGCGGGTGTGCCGGGCCAGGTCTCCCAGGCATTGGGCTCATTCCAGATCTGCCAGGCGGCAATGCGGGGCGAGCCAGGGGCATCGTTGTAGCCGTCGCCATCGTAGCGCTCAACCGTGGTATAGACATAATCGGCAAAATCCTGAACATTGACGGGCGGGCACCAGTAGTCCTGGGTTGTCACCCCAGCGCCGGCGTAGCGCTCGATCCGTGCCTGGCAATCGGCGACGCGTGCCCACTTGGGGGTTGTCAGCAACATCCCGACAATGCCATAGCCATGCTCGGCCAGTTGCAGCAGGCGCTGGTCAAAATATTTCCAGTCCCAGCGACCCTTGTCGCGCCGCTCCAGGTTGCCCCAACTCAGCTCCTCGCGGGCCCAGGTGACACCGGCAGCGCGTCCACGGGCCAGGAGGGTCGCGATACCATCATCGCCGTCATTGTTGATTCGCTCCAATCCAGTGATGTAGGTATTCATGCCGGAGAAACTCAATGTTGTCGGCTGTGACAACGCGGTCGGTTGGGGTTGCGCGGGCGCGGGCAGCGACAGCAGCAACAGCAGCAGCAGGCAGATCATGGCGGAAGCGCTGCGTCTCGTTCGTAAAAAATTGACCATATTTCAGACCCGGTTTATATTCCTGTAAGATTTTTTCGCGTGAAGCAAGTTTATTTTACCAGATAGCGGCGCGGGATGGTTTGACAGCCCTCTCCCGCATCCCTATAATCACCGGGTCATAGCGTAACCATAAATTTACATTATTGGTGAAGTTGAGCCTGTCTTGAGCCGAACCACTCCATACCGCCGGCGTATCTGGGATGCTGTTGTCCTGCTCTTCTTGCTGGGCACGACATGGGTGTTGGCATCCCTGGCCTATCGACCGCTGCGTGCGGCGGCTTTTACTATGGATGCGCCCCCCGTTATGTTGCCACACGAAGGTCTGCACGAGCATGAGCAGTTCCCTGATGATCCGCGCGTCTATCGTTGGACGAAGGGGCAGGGGCAGGTTGAGCTGCCTAATCCCGGCGGGCCGGTTGTGGTGCAGGTTGGCCTGGCGGGTGGCACCCGATCGGCGGTTCCCGTGGAGATCCATGCCGCCGGGATGACGCTGCCATTTCAGGTTGATGCGGGGTTGCGGACCTATGCGCTTCTGCTGCCCGCAACCCAGGGCGAACGCCTCTCTCTGACAGTTGAGTCGCCCACGTTTGAGGCGCATAACCGCACCCTGGGGGTTGTCGTCAGCTTTCTCAGCATCTCCGGAGGTGGGGCAGTTCCGGCGCAGGTGCTGCTCGTGCAGGCGTTTGCAACGCTCGGCATCTACCTGCTGCTACGGCACGTAGGGGTGCGGTCGGTGCCGGCAGTTCTCGCTGTATTGCTGCTGCAGGCGCTGGTGCTGGCCTGGCAGGTTGCCGGCGGCTGGCGTTATGGGCTGTTTGGCCCACTGCTGCTGCTGGCTGGAACGGCCGGTCTGGCGGCGCTGGTGCTGGAGCGCTGGTATCCGGCTGCACCGGCCCTCCCGACCTCTCCGGTAACGTTCTCCCGGCGCGACGGTCAGGTTATCGCGCTACTGCTGCTGGTTGCGCTGGCGGTACGCCTGCCCTGGCTGGGCGCACCGGACCCGGTGGGCGATATGGAACTGGCCGCGCGTCGAATGTGGTTTCTGCACGACTATGGTCTGGCCGGATCATATCTCTACGGCGGCGATTATGTGCCCATCCGGCTCTATCTGCTGTGGGGGTTGAGCCAACTGGTGCAACCGCTTGGGGGGGATTTCTTTGCACCGCTGCCGGCTGTAACCATGACCCTGATCAAACTTCCGGGGATGCTGGCCGATCTGGTGACGGTGGCGATTATCTATCTCTGGAGCCGCCGCTGGTCCGGTATGCGGACGGCGGCGCTAATTGCGGCGCTCTACACGCTGTCGCCGCCGGTCTGGATGAATGTGGCATGGTGGGGGCAGGTTGATACGCTACTGATGCTACCGCTACTGGGGACGGTGCTGCTGCTGGGGCGGGCAAATGGGCGCTGGAGCTGGCTCTGCTGGATGGTAGCGCTGCTGATCAAGCCGCAGGCGATTATTCTTGCGCCGCTGCTGTTTGTTGCGACCCTGCGTTTGCATGGGAGCCGGGGCGTGCTTCAGGGCAGTGCGCTGGCGGTCGGGCTATTTGTGCCGGCCTGCACGCCGCTGGTTCTGGCGGGGCAGGGGCCGGGGTTGCTCCAGGCCTATGCCGGCGCGGTGGGACGGTTTCCGCGCCTGACGATTAGGGCGTACAACCTCTGGTACCTGGTGTCGCCGGGTGGTGCGGGCGTTGATGATGTGCCGGTCCTGGGGCCGCTGACCTATCGCCTGTTGGGGATTGTGCTGCTGGGGTGTGCCGCCCTGCTGGTGAGTGTGGCCCTGTTGCGCCGGGCGGATGGACCAATGCGGGTTGAGGGTGCGGCGGTGCTGGCACTGGCCTTCTTCGCCCTGCCCACCCAGATCCACGAGCGCTATCTCTTCTTGACACTGGCATTCCTGGCGCTATGCATTGCCCGTGACGAGCGGATGGTGCTGCCGTATGTGATCCTGGTTTTTACGGCGACGATCAATATTTTAGGCGTCCTGGACGGGTTTGTACCGCCGGCGGCGGCGGCAATTACGGCATCGCCCCTGCCACTGCTCTGTGCCGGCGTTAATCTGACCATACTGCTCGGGCTGCTGGGACATCTGCTGGTGAGCAGTGGCGTGGTGCCCGGGACGACAGCGGCGCTCCGGCCCGCCCATCACCGCTCAGATCCATTATCGTGATAGGTAGTCGTTGATGAAGAAGAATTCACGTCAGAAATTACTTGTAGTGGTGCGAGTGATTGTCAGTACGACGCTGCTGGTATATCTCCTCTCTACGGTGCAACTGGACGAACTGGTTGCAGTCTGGAGCGATATTGTCCTGCCGTTTGTGCTGCTGGCGATCGGGCTGCAGCTTGTTGGCGTGGTGATCAGCGCATTAAAGTGGTGGTTGCTGCTGCGGACGAGTGGGCATCATGTGCCCTATCGCTGGGCGGTGCGGGCCTACTTTATCGGGCAGTTTTTCAATAACTTCCTGCCGACGATGATCGGCGGTGATGCTATTCGGGTCTACCAGCTTCGGCAGCGGATTACCCTGACATCAGTGGCGATTGCGTCGGTGTTTGTCGAGCGGCTTACCGGGTTTATGGCGCTCTCCCTAATTGCCTCGGTCGCCCTGGGGTTGAGTGCTGAGGTGTTCGCCGATGCGCCCGAACTGTTCTGGGTAGCGTTCTGGTGTATTCTGGTAGCCTATGGTGGCCTGGTGCCGGCACTCTTTGCCGCGCCGATTGCCCGGCTGTTTACGCGCCTCCATCTGCCCAACCTGCTCAACTGGCGGGAGAAGCTGAGTTCGATTGCGCACTCATTGGCGGGATATTACAGCTATCGGGGCACGCTGGCGCTGGCACTGCTGATCTCGTTTGCCTACCAGTTGGTCTGGATTAGCTCAAACTATGCGGTTGCCCTGGCGCTGGGTCTGCTGGATGTGCCGTTTAGCTTTATGGCGCTGATGGTGCCGATTAGTGATATTATCGGCCTGGTGCCGATTTTCCTGAACAGCCTGGGCGCGCGCGAGGGGACGTTTGTGTTTCTGCTGGAGCAACTGGGTGTGCTCAGAGCCGAGGCGCTGGCGCTGGCGTTTATGATCTTTATCGTGCGGATGGTGGTCAGCCTGGTTGGGGGCGGGCTCTACCTGCTGGGTGGGTTTGCCGGGGTACAGGGTAGCGTTAAGGTAGAGGATTTGTCTGGTATTTCGAGTGTGAATAAGAGTTAGGGGTTAACGGTTAGGGGTTGACGGTTAGGGTGTATTTGTGGTTAGATTGAGATAGACTGCATTGCTAGTTATGTCGAATGTAACCGAGGGTGTACCGCCACGGGGCGGGCGCTGGACAACCTGGATCAAGCATCGTGATCCGGCGCGTAGCACGTCGGCCGACTTTTCCCGGTGGGAGGATCGGCTGGTTCTGCTGGGGAGTCTGCTGCTGGCGGGTCTGCTCTTCGGTTTGCTCCACGACCGCGGCTTCGACGATCCCTATATCACCTATCGCTACGCCGTAAATGTCGCTGAGGGTCAGGGGTTTGTCTACAACGTCGGTGAGCGCGTGCTCAGCACAACCGCG